>JAVCBX010000130.1:0-4388 GCA_037917635.1 Thermoproteota archaeon
AGTTAGGAACTATTAGGATGAGTAGTAGTATAGCAACATTGAAACCAATTGCCAGCAGGAGTTTTTTATCCTTGTCCATAAACTATCGTTTTTCCCATCCTTCAATCTCTTTTAAGGTTGTTGTAGCGGCGCTAGGTTAACTTCTCTAAACAAGCTTTCGTTCTTGACTAGGAAGTTAGTCAAGAGAGTTTTTATGGATTAGGTCATTCTTACCATGAAGCAATTGGCTCCGCTGATGAAGAAATATGTTGATAAGCTGGAGTTCATAGAGAGTCCTAGGTACATTTTCTTTGGACCAAAAGCCCTTGAAAAGACCCCATTAATCCTGAGATCATTGGAGATAAAGGGAACGATCATGATAGTGACGGGAGGAATTCACACAAGCAGAATAGCCGAAAGACTCGCTGACAGGCTTGATGAGGAGGGGTGGTCGTATGAGATTCATAAGACAGGTGCGAAGAAGCTCAAAACAGCCGATGTTGAAAGGTTGGTAGAGAGAGGAAGAAGACTGAGCCCCGAGATCCTTATTGGAGTTGGTGGTGGAAGAGTCCTCGACCTGACGAAGCTTGCCGCCGCTTGGCTTGGTTTAAAGTACTTAAGCGCACCAACTTCCGCAAGTCATGATGGAGTAGCATCCCCTTGCATAAACTTCCTGCTTGCAAGAGAGATAGAGATAACAAAGGGTCCGGAATGGGCGGTTGCAGAAGCTCCTTTTGCTATAATCGCAGACACCGAGATTATAAAGAACGCACCTCCTGAAACATTTAAGGCCGGCTTTGGGGATCTTGTGTCCAAGATAACAGCAGTTAAGGACTGGGAACTTGCTTCAAAGTTAAGGGCAGAGAGATATAGTGAATACGCAGCGTCTATGGCAATTCTTAGCGCCAAAATAGCCATGGATCATGCCAGCGAGGTAAGACCTGGCCTAGAGGAAAGCGCTAGAATAGTAGTAAAGGCGCTGATCGGAAGCGGAGTTGCAATAAGCATTGCGGGTAGTTCAAGGCCTGCAAGCGGAAGCGAACACCTCTTCAGCCATGCCTTAGACATTTTAGCAGAGGAAAAGGGGTACAGGAACACTCACCATGGCATACAAGTCGCCTTAGGCACGATCATGATGGCAGACCTTCAAGGTCAGGATTGGAGGAAGATCAGGCTAAAGCTGATGGAAGCAGGTGTGCCGGTAACAGCTGAGGAAGCTGGTTTAGAGGAAGAGGCGGTTATAGAGGCTTTAAAAATAGCTCATAAGGTTAGGGACAGATATACCATACTCGGAACCAGCGGCTTAACGGAAGCGGCTGCAAGAAAGCTTGCCGAGAGGACTGGAATAATCTCAGTGCACTAAGCATAGTAGGTTCCAGATAGCTTTGCAAGCTGATCCATCTTTGATCCAGGTTTATTAACTCTGGGCCTTCCGGTCCTAGGATCCCTCCTTATGGTTATTCCAACATCCTTGAGAAAGGCATTCATTCCCTTGGATACTTCTAAAGGTCCTTCAGCATATCCTCTTATCCCTGGTTCCCCTCCGAAGATCATAACTCTATCTGCAAGGGACTCGGCCATTAACAAATCGTGCTCAACTACGATAGCAGCCTTTTTCTCTCCTTCAACTCTTCTCTTTATTGCCTTTGCCGCAGCTAATCTCATCTCAACATCCAGAAAAGCACTAGGTTCGTCTAAAAGGTAAAAATCTGCTTCCCTTGATAATGTAACTGCAATGGCAACCCTTTGAAGAGCCCCTCCACTAAGCTCCTTGACTTTTCTATCTAGAAGACCAGCAAGCTTAAGTCTGTTAAGTACCTCCGTCTTAAAATAGCTTGAGGAGTAAAAGGATCCTGCAACAGCTTTGAGTAGGTCTTCAACCGTTCCATCATAGTCTGATCTCAAGTACTGGGGCTTATATGCGACCTTAAGTCCAGAGGTAAGGATTTCTCCAGAATCCGGATTTAGCTCTCCTGCTAGCACTCGTACAAAAGTAGTCTTCCCTATCCCATTAGGGCCGAGAGCAACCACAACCTCTCCAGCTAGGATCTCTCCCTCCTTGACCTCTAGCCTAAATCCTCCATTATACTCCTTTGTCAAATTTGTATACATGACCAAAGGGGTCCTCTCTCCTAGCTTCGCGACTCCTTTTTTAACGAACATTATTGAGTAATCCCTGAATCTTACGTTATCCTCGGGCAAGTAACCATCTAAAAATATGTTTATTCCGTCTCTAGAGGAGTGAGGGAAGCTGACGATTCCGTATACATCTGGAGCTCCGTACAATATGTGAACGTAATCGCTCAAGTAGTCCAACATTGCAAGGTCGTGCTCTGCAAGTAAGATTGAATTATCACTTCTCAAAATGGATCTTATCGCTGCAGCAACCCTCATCCTCTGGTACACATCTAAATAATTGCTCGGCTCATCGAAAACGTATAGATCAGCCTCCTTCAAACAAGTTACAGCTACAGCAAGCCTCTGAAGCTCTCCTCCGCTTAACCGCTTAACCTCTCTTTGTAAGAGATCTCCTAGACTCAATAGCCCTATCACATCCTCAGCCTTGCCGGTCTGATCTGCTCTTTCGATGATCTCCGACACGCTTCCGCTAACTACCTTCGGAATCAAATCTATCCTCTCAGGCTTCATTGAAACGACTATTTCTCCATTAGATAGGTTCTTGAAGTGCTCTTGTAGTTCAGATCCCTTAAATCTCTCAATTATTTCATCCCAAGAGGGTTCATAGCCAGGCTCTCCCAGGTTCGGCTTGAGGGAGCCCGAAAGTATCCTTAACACGGTTGTCTTTCCAACGCCATTGGGACCAACCATTCCCACGATCGCGCCTTTCCTTGGGATGGGCAGCCTGTAAAGGACAAATCCATTTCTGCCGTACCTATGAATCTCTTCTCCTATGACTGGAGAAGGAAGGTTCACTATGGAAATAGCTCCAAAAGGACAGACTTTAACGCAAATTCCACATCCAGTGCAAAGGTTCTCATCTATTACCAAAAAGACTTCTTCTTCAAGCTTTATCGTATCCTCTTGGCCGGATCTAACCTGAGGGCAGTACTTTATACACTCCAGCCCGCACTTCTTTGGATTACACCTGTCCCTTGAAACAACAGCTATCCTGCGCCTTATTTCCTAACCCTCCCCCCTTTAGGATCCTTCTCACCTCCTCATAGCCCAGGTCAAATGCCTTTAAGTTGAGTTCTCTGTATCTCTCAGGGACCACTGATTTTAAAACTTCCCTGACGTCATCAAAGGAGAAAGGAAGAATTTCCGTGGCAGAAGCCCCTCCCAGCATGACTGAGTTAGTTACCAGGGGATCTCCTACTTTCTTCGTGGCTATTTCAGTTGCATCGAACATGATAAGCTTCTTTGGATTTAGGGAAAGGAGAAGCTCTTTGATTTCGTCTATGCGAGGAATGGGAAATCTCTCTAGATAAGCTGATGGAGGAGGGACTATGTGAGTGTTAGAAACTATTGTCGTCCTTTCACTTATGTAGTTAGCTTGTCTCATGGCTTCCAAAGGCTCCATGGCAATAAGCAGGTCTAGAGTTCCTTCCAAGATTAAGGGACTCTTTACTTTTGGACCAAACCTAATCTCGGTGTGAATTGAGCCATATCTCTGGGCCAGTCCATGTACCTCGCTTTGAGCGAAATTTATGCCCTTGTTCAAGGCTGTCCTAACTAACACGTTGGTAGCGAATAGAATTCCCTGGCCTCCAACTCCCGAAACTATCACATTCACTTCATCCATTCCTTACCCTCCCTTAAACCAAGGTTTGGCTCCTTTTGAGGGCTTAATGGCCTCGAAAGGACATATTGGCTGACAAGACCCGCAGCCAAAACAAACCGAGGGATCTATGCGAACCTTGTCTCCCGCATCGACAAAGGCTGGGCAGGCGTAGGTGTTTATACAGACAAGACAATGGGTGCATTTCTCGGGATCCACATAGTAGGGAACTATTTTCTCACCTTTACGTCTCTTCCTCCTAACTGTAAGCAGAGCGCACTCCCTCTTAGCTATTATGACGGACAGCTCTTTTCTCTTTAAAGCCTCCCTAATCGATCTTTCCATACTCTTAAAGTCGTATGGATCTATCACTCTCACAAAACCTATACCCATTGACCTTACGAGTTCAGATAGACTGATCATGGGGGCTTCCTCTCCCATCGCGTTTAGTGGTACTCCTGGGTGGGGCTGATGTCCTGTCATAGCGGTTATCCTATTGTCTAGAATTAAGGCTAAGAATTGATGTTTGTTGTGGACCGCGTTTATGAGAGCCGGTATTCCCGCATGAAAGAAAGTAGAATCTCCTATCAAGGCCACAACTGGTTGTTCTGTTGCTAAACTAAATCCATTGGCAAATCCCAGCGAAGAGCCCATAGCATGCGTTATATGC
>JAVCBX010000033.1:0-4366 GCA_037917635.1 Thermoproteota archaeon
CCTACTAAGTTTATGTTCCTTGCTCCCTCCTTTCTAAGGTATATGAAAATTTCAGAAAGCTTTGCTGGGCTCATAATTTCCCCGGATTTGGGATTTTGAGATATGTCCCAATTTTGGCAGAAGACGCACCTAAAGTTGCATGAGGAGAAAAATATGGTCCCAGAGGGAGAGATTGGAGCCTCTTCTCCCATGTGGATGAAGTATGTCGAGACCCTTGGGTTCTTCCCCAGACCGCATGCGCCAAGCTGGCCCTCTTCCCTGTTAGCAAGGCACCTTCTCTCGCAGAGTTCACAAGCCCTTAGCATCTGCCTTGAGATTTCTGTCTTAAGATCCAGAAGCGAATACGGAGGCCTTTTAGGCAGCTCAATTTTATCGAACATGTCCACGAAATCCCAGAACTCTCTCATAGCCTCATCGTGTATCTCCCATAGATCATCAGATCCGGAAGGGCGATTCACCGGAAACCTTGAGGCAAGTAGAAATAGGGCTGGTAGTTTATCCTTTACAACCGAAATGTACCTAGGAATCGATGATCTTATCTCCTCATTCTCAAAGGCTGTCAGTATGTCGGTTCTGATCAGCCACATACCCATACCTACCCGCTTTTTAAGAAGGGGCCGCCCGGCGATCGATGGGCCCAGTCCTGCGAGCAAGGATCGCTGAGGACGGGCTAAATGGGGCCCGTCTCCCAGCAGAGTATCCTTGCCCGCCAAGTCAGGCCCAGTTTCCAGCGCCGGGCGGCAATAAAATATTGTTATTGTGGATATTTTAAGATTTACATTCTATTGGATCTAGTCTCAAATAAGCCTTAGAGAACGCAGTTCATAAGATTTCAACAGGAATTAACTAATCTGTTCGAAAGGAAGGCTAAATGTCTTTGCTCTTTTGATCAATTGATCGGGTACTGCTTGAATTTTTGCAGTATATTATTTATGTTCAGAGAACCGTTTTTCTCATCGGTCAGGTTGGAGGTTGATAGAACTAGGTTCGGTCCAGCTGGTTTTCCAATGGGTTGTGAGAAAGAAGAGGCTTTCGAATATCTAAATAAACTTAAACTTGGGACCATGGAGTATCAAGCCGTGAGAAGGGTTCCTACTAAGCTAGACTCTTTGAAGAAGCTTGGGAAAAGGGCAAGGGATATGGACATTGTACTTACTTTACACGCACCTTATGCAATCAATTTAGCATCTAAGGACGAGGAAAAGGCATTAAAAAGCGTTGAAAGGCTTTATTTATCTGCAAAAGCTGCAGAAGCTATTGGGGCAAGACATGTGACATTTCATCCAGGCTATTATAGCCAAAGAACTCCCGAAGAGGCCTTAAAGCTTGCCATAAATTCGTTGAAAGAGCTTGTACAGCGCCTAAAAAGTGAGAACATTGGGGTTGAGCTAGGGCCTGAGACTACTGGAAAGCCTTCGCAACTTGGTTCCTTGGAAGAAGTGCTTAGAATGGCTGAAGAGGTCGATCAGACATTTCCTACTATAGATTTTGCCCACATACATGCCAGAGAAGGTGGCTCAATTAAAGGAAGGGGCGATTATGCAAGGATCTTAGATGAGATAGAGGGCAGATTAGGAACGTTAAATGGTCTTGTAATTCACTTCACAGAGGTCGAGCTCACTTCCTCTGGAAAAGGGGAGAAAATGCACCATGAGCTTGGTTCGAGCTATGGACCTGATTTCAAGCCATTAGCAGACGAAATGGCTGAAAGAGGAGTAAAGTGGTTGGTGATTTCTGAGAGTCCCCTTCTGGAGGAAGATTCTCTGAAAATGAAGAATATATATTTGAGGGCCCTAAAGAAGATTTCATCAAACGTTAAGTGATCCTTTGTCTCCCTTCAGCACTTTCAATATCTTCCAAAAAATGTCGCCCGAGTAATGAAGGTTTTCTACGCTTTTTCCCCTGTTCTTGATCTCATCTTCATTTCTGAGGACCCTTCCTATGGCTATTATCCTCCCAAGCCTCTCGTCAATCACCAAGACAATGCATCCTTCCATTACTTTTCCTTCAACTTTCACGATTCCAGGTCCCATCACATCGGCTCCCTTCGCAATGTGAGGTACAGCTCCTAAGTCCACCACGATCCTTGGGATTTTCAAGTTAACCCTTTCAGCAGCCTCTATGTAGGGAATTACAAGTCCATCGCTAAGCTCAACTAGTACTGGATTTCCTTCGAGCAAGAACATCCTTTGGAGAGCATTCTTAACCTTAAATTCAACAACTTCCAGTGCTACCTTTCTTTTTGGAAACAAGGCACTTAACTCCGGGAAATTTCGAATCACATTCTCCAAAATTTTCCTGCTCTCGCTGGACTTAAGCCTGTATCTTTTGAGTTTTGCCTTTGTTTTCATCGAAGTGATAGGAATATCAGACATTTTAAGGCGATTGAAGATAACAAAATTTTATATTGGCTCCCTTCCAAGCACTCTTGAGCCCCGGTGGTGTAGTCCGGTTAGCATAGGGGCCTGTCGAGCCCCAGACCCGGGTTCAAATCCCGGCCGGGGCGCCAAGCTTCATATCAGTTAAAAATAATTTATTTAAAGAGCATTTTAGCTGGTTGTTGGCCTCAAAATTCAGTACCTCTGAAAAGGCTGATTAAAGGTTAAGTTAAATGTTGGACATTTCCTCGGGGTGAAATCGAAATTAGTGAAGAGCTTGACAGCGCCTTTAAACCAAAATCCGTGGCTATTGTGGGAGCATCGAGATCTCCAGGGAAGGTAGGACACGAAATCCTAAGAAACATAAAAGAATACGGATTTAGGGGGAA
Source organism: Thermoproteota archaeon (assembly GCA_037917635.1). Lineage (GTDB taxonomy): Archaea > Korarchaeota > Korarchaeia > Korarchaeales > Korarchaeaceae > QMVU01. The sequence goes on from JAVCBX010000033.1 coordinate 2,768, forward strand.
AATTTACCCAGTTAATCCGGCTGCAGAAGAGATTTTGGGCATGAAATGTTATCATAGCGTATCTGAGGTGCCGGGAAGTATAGATCTAGCAATAATTTCCATTCCAGCCAGATTTGTCCCTGAGGTAATAGATCAGCTCGCGCAAAAGGAAACGAAGGTAGCTGTTGTGATTTCCAGCGGTTTTTCTGAAGTTGGCAACAAGGAGCTTGAAGAAGAACTCATTAGAAGGGCAAAGAGGGCAGGAATAAGGATTATAGGTCCGAATGTCTTTGGATTGTTTTATTCGCCAACCAGGCTCAACGCCACATTTGGCCCAAGGGATGTTAGACCGGGCAACATAGCCTTCATAACTCAATCTGGTGCTTTAGGAATTGCTCTGATGGGTTGGACTGTTACGGAAAAAATTGGGCTATCTGCTGTAGTTAGCGTTGGAAATAAGGCAGATGTTGATGATTCCGATCTACTTAGGTGGTTTAGAAAGGATGAAAACACGAATGTGGTACTAATATACATGGAAGGAATTTCTGACGGAAGGAAGTTCATGAAAGAAGCTCGTTTAACAACTCCTATTAAGCCAGTTATTGTCCTCAAAGCTGGAAGGAGCGAAAAGGGTATGAAGGCTGCTTCATCCCATACAGGTTCCATGGCAGGATCGGACGTTGTGTATTCAGCCTCCTTTAAGCAAGCGGGGATCTTGAGGGCTGATAATCTTGAGGAAGCATTCGATTGGGCAATTGCTTTTTCCGCTTCAAAAGTTCCTAAGGGGAAGAGGGTCGTGATAATCACAAACGGTGGAGGAGTAGGGGTGATGGCGACGGACTTCTGTGAGGAATTGGGTCTTGATGTTTTCGATCCGCCTGAGGACTTGAAAAGGGAATTCAAGAAGTACATGCCAGAATTTGGAAGCGCTAAGAATCCCATAGATCTTACTGGTATGGCGACTCATGAGGAATTTGGTGGGGCTCTCAGAACGGCCATAAAGCACAAGGCAGTAGACTGCATAATCACATTATACTGTGAGACTGCTGTTAGCGATCCGATGAGAATAGCTGAGGTCATTGGAGGGATTTTTAAGTTAAGCGATAAGCCGATAACCGTCACTATGATAGGAGGAGAGGACGTGAGCAAAGCAATAGGCTTCCTTAGAGAACAGGGAGTTCCGGTTTATCCTGACACGGAGAGAGCAGTTTCTGCAATGGGGGCTTTAGTTAGGTGGGCTGAGATAAGATCGTCCTTTAGATCTTGAGTTAACTTTTTCTCCATTAATTGAACTCCCCTAGAGGTGCATCATGTCAGGCGTTTTGGCCCCGGCTGGGAAATTTGAGGCCTTGCTTGGAAACGAAGCAATAGTTAGAGGAGCCCTTGAAGCTGGATTAGACGTAGCTGCTGCTTATCCAGGAACCCCAAGCACCGAAATAGGAGATGTGCTCGGCTCAATCGCGAAAAGGGTGGGGGTGTACTTTGAGTGGTCTTCAAACGAGAAAGTGGCTGCTGAGTTAGTAATTGCAGCTGCGTGGTCTGGATTAAGGGCAATGACTTCAATGAAGCACGTCGGACTTAACGTCGCCTCTGATGCCCTTTTCACGTTAGCCTATGCTG
>JAVCBX010000158.1:0-14614 GCA_037917635.1 Thermoproteota archaeon
CCTATAGTTAAGGCCACTTATCATTGATGAGGAAGATGTTAGGCCGTTGCCAGCTCATTCATGCCCTCCTTATGGACCTTTTTGCAAGGAGAGCTCTCCTCTCAATCTCATCCCTTCTTAACGAAGAAGGACCATCTAGCTCAATTGATAATGAAGCAGCAGCCGTCGCGATGGATGACGAATCTCTAAGGTTCATGCCCTCAGCAAGGCAGGAGGAAAGCACGGCTATGAAAACATCTCCAGCTCCAACATCATCGACTAGAGCTCTTGGCTTCACTGCAGGGACTAGGAGGATTTCATCAGTGCTTCCAACAAATGCGCCTCTCTCCCCCATTGTTATTGACACGATCGAGGCACCCTTATCAAGGAGGACCTTCAAGGCCTTGCGAGGTTCAGCTTTTTCCGTCAAGACAAAGGACTCTTCAAGGCTCAAATGAATTACATCGCAAAGGGAGCAAGCATTAAATGCTCTCTCATTTTTTACAAGTGAGATCGTCCCATTTGGACCGATTCTTCTCAAAAAACCCTGTAAATCGATGGCTACAATTCCCTTAGCTCTCTTCCTTATCTCTTCGATGAGGTTTAGATCCACTTCCATTCCGACGAGGCCCAGGAAAACCGCATCAGCCCTAACTATGTCTTCGGGGACGTCTTGAGGCCTTATCTTTGGAGCCGATTTTGGCCTAGACAAAACCTTTCTGCGACCAGACACGTCCAGTCTAAATCTAGTGCTCTCATTTCCCAAGACTTTTACATTCGAAATATCTATGCCAGCAGAGGATAGTGCTTTAAGGAAGCTCCTTGGCATGTCGCTGCCCACGATGGAGACTATGCTTACGTCCCATCCCAAAGAAACTGCTGCCATCGAGCCATATGAGACAGAGCCACCTAGCCTCTCCTTAACCTTTCTTCCTTCGTAAAACAGCTCATCTATGGTTAAATGTCCGATGGATATAAACTTCCCCTTTGGCTCATTAGATCTCACTTTCTCGTTCAAGAAGCGATCCTTCAAATTAAGATCACCTCCCAGCCTTTTTAAGGTAGGAATGCTCTGAGCTTCACACTTATCCAAACATTCCTTTCAACAAGCTATCCTCAAAGATCTATGTTAAGTTCCTTATGAATTATGAATGCTCCGAACAGGCCCTCCTTCCTTTCTCACCTCCTTTACCTCCTTCATGAGCCTTTTTATTCTTTCAAGCTCTACTGGATTTTGGGCAACCCCTCCAACCTTGAAGTAAGTTCCGACTATGGCTCCATCCGCGTACTTGAGGAATTCCTTAACGTTCTCCGGATTTACTCCGCTCCTAACTAAGATGGGCTTTTCAGGCATTAATTCCCTCACTCTCCTGACTTTATCTACGCTTGGAGCCTTTCCGGTCATCTTTCCCGTTACTATTAGGGCGTCGGCCATGTAAAAGTCCAGCCACTCCGCGTGCATCTCCACGTCTATTCCAGGAAACATTACTGCATGCTTCTTTGTCACATCTGCGAAGAGTTTGACGTGATCTGCTCCTAGAAACTTCCTCATTCTAAGTAATTTTGCGCAGACGCCGTGATCAAATTCGCCAGTGTCCCAGATTAGAGCCCCAGTCATTAAGCAAACCCTTATGAACTTCGCTCCAGTTGCAACTGCGATTGCAAGCTCCCCTCTCCAGCCGTTGTGAATTATGTTCACTCCGACAGGCACGAATGATTCTTTAACGATCTCCTTGGTAACAACTGCCATTGCTGCTATTTCCTCAGGAGGCACACTTTCCCCCACAAAGTAAGGGAGATCTCACATGTTCTCAACTATGAGACCATCAACTCCTCCTTCCTGCAAAAGCCTTGCATCTCTTAAGGCGAAGTCTATGATGGGTTCCACCCCTTTCCTTCGTAAGCTGGTGATCCGGGTAGTGGTGGAAGGTGTACCATCCCGATGACGGCCTTCTCAACGCCAAAGACCTCAGATATTGACTTAATCCTCTTTGAGTAAAACTTTCTCGCCCACTCAACCTCAAATTTCCATACCTAAAACCTTTCCAGCATTCTTAAATAAGGTGAGTTTACAGGCCTTTGGAAAAGCGGTTCTAAAGGCCTGACTAGTTTTTAGAGGAACTAAAGCAATCAATCGCTCCTCATACTTTTGATAACTGCCATCAAGTTTCTTACCCTTTCTACGTCAACTCTTCCTTCTATATCGCCCCCTTCTTTGAAATAAGTGCCAACTATCGCACCATCGGCATATTTTAGGAGATCTCTCGCATTTTCTGGCCTAAGACCGCTTCCAACAAGCACAGGGAATTCAGGAACGGCTCTCTTTACCCTTTCAACATCCTTTGGCTTTGGACTTGCTCCCGTCTCAGGACCGGTGACAATAATGGCATCCGCAAGTCCCCTATAAGCTGCAGTCATTGCAGAGTCCTCCAACTTTATTGGCACTAGTGGAATAGCGTGTTTGCATAGCACATCAGCAAATATCTTCACGTCCGCTCCTAGAGCCCTCCTGTAGCTTAGAGCTCCCCATGCACAGGGCATTATCAGACCTTGATCCGTTACCATAGTATCTGTGAACACGTTACACCTAATGAACTTGGCTCCTGTCACAGCTGCGATTGCAATGGCAGAAATACAGTCACTCCTAAGGACATTAACCCCTGCTGGCAACGATACACTCTCCAAGACGCTCTTAAGTGCTAGCGTCATTGAAGAAATGGTCTCCGGTCCAACCCTATCCCTTCTGAAGGGTTTGTCCCCGAAATTCTCAACTAAAACGCCATCTACTCCTCCCTCTTCAAGAGCTTTGGCATCTAGCAGAGCCCTTTCTATGACCCCCTCAAGGTTTCCGCCATATCTCGGCGATCCTGGAAGTGGTAGAAGGTGAATCATACCGATAATTGGTTTTTTAACCTTAAACAGCTCGAAAAAACGATCAATTGCTGACATAAGGGCACCTCAGCACGAAAACATCATTGCATGGAGGAGAATCGTACATCTACAAACGAACTTTTTACCCCTTTAATTTCGATCGCTATCAAATTGATAGCTTTCAGGCTAGAGTGTCTGCCATGAAGGCTTTTTGTAAAATGCTTCCTTTTATAAACCTTATTCCGATCCTCTAGCTTCTTGAACATAAATTCTCAGAGTAGGCTCGTGATCTTCGGAACATTAATTGACCTCCTTTTGCAAAGGAAAAGTAATAAGGTGACATCTAAATCTCCTCTAAGCTCACCCCTCTTGTCTCTATTCCTAGTAAAGCGATTGTTATTGCTGAAACGAGGTGAGAGGCGGCGAATATCAAAAAGGCGAGGGCATAGCTTCCTGTAATATCTAATATAAGGCCTACAACATAAGGACCTAGAATTCCACCCACCCTTCCGAACGAATTTGCCCAACCTGAAGCCGATGCTCTAACTAAGGTTGGGTAGAGCTCAGGAGTATACGCATAGGTTATCCCCCAAGCTCCTAAGTTGAAGAACGAGATGGCTATCGCTCCAACTAAAGCCTGAATGTTGGTTCTGGAGAACCAGTAGAGTAGACTTCCAAGCCCCGCTAAAGCCATGTAAATGGAAAGGCTTTTCTTCCTCCCCATCTTTTCGATGAAGTAGGCACCGCTCCAATATCCGGGAATTTGAGCCAATGTGATTAGGAACGAGTACTCCAATGTCTTAATTAGAGAAAGGCCTCTCGCGTAAAGGATTTGCGGAAACCATAGGAATATGCCCCAATAGGAGAGAACTATGCAGAACCAATGAACCCATAGCATCACAGTTCTTCTAAGATACTCGCCAGAGAACAGCTCAGAGAGCCCTATCTTCATTTTTCTTTCCTCTTTTAGCTCAACGCCGGCAATTCTGGCTATCTTTTCTGCCTCGATCTGCTCCCCCTTTGTCATCAAATACCTAGGGGATTCGGGTAAAGTGAGCACTATTAGCGAGCTAATAAGAGGAAGAGCACCAACTAAGAAGACGGGCCTCCATCCAAGGTTTGGTGCAATAATTTTCCCAAAATAGGATGCAAGCAACCAACCAAACGCCCAACCTGACTCAAGCAGAGCAACAGATCTCCCCCTTATCTCGGTTGGAGAGAGCTCGAGCAGAAATGTACTGGCTGAAACCATGTAACCAGTGGCTCCCATCCCAGCAATGAGCCTCATAACAGCCATATCTGTCCAATTCTTGGATATTGAACATAAAGCTGTTGAAACAGCCAAAAGAAGCAAAGAAGAGGCTGAGGAGAGTTTCCTTCCAATCATGTCAGCTAATCTTCCAATTAACGATGCGCCTATCAGCATTCCTATTAAAAACGAGTTAAGCAGAATTCCTGTTTGTGTTCCGCTTAGCCCCCACTCTTTTTTAATTAGCGGGAGAGCAAAGGAAATCAAGCCCGAGTTTGATGCAACGAACGCCCATCCAGTTCCAAGTACCAGCAAAACTCGTGAGGTAAACGAGACTCTCATGGGCTATCCCTCCTTAAGCCGTCCGACACGAATCTTAGATTTAAGTTTAGATCGGATAAAATCACCAATCGAATCGCCACGTCTAAAAAAAGCTCTCTTTCATCGAACCGACATCTCAGCCAACTTTGATGTTAAGGCTAAGTATCTTTTTATCGAACTTCTCATGGAGACCGGATAGAACAATGTTGAAGAGAGAGCACTCCTAACCCGATTGGTGATTACATTTAGTGACTAACAGTTATAACCTCTGCAAATTATGTAGCCTAAATAGCGCTAAGAGGGAGCCTCATGCCTGAAAAAGCAATTGTTGCATCAAATCTCAAGAAGATCTACATAACCTACTTGAGAAAAGGGTTGATAAGAAGGAAAAGGCAAGAAATACACGCATTGAAGGGAATCTCCTTTTCTGTCGAGAAAGGCGAAGTTTTCGGCCTTTTGGGACCTAATGGAGCTGGAAAAACAACAACAGTCAAGATATTGAGCACTTTATTGATTCCAGATGGAGGAGAAGCCAAGATAATGGGATATGATGTGGTGGAAGAGGCTCCTGAGGTAAGGAAAGTGATTGGAGTTTCTTTAAGTGTTGAGAGGGGTTTCTTCTGGAAGTTAACCGGAAGGGAAAACTTAACATATTTCGGCATGTTATACGGCTTGAATGGAGAAGAGCTGAGAAAGAAGGTCCAAAGCAGCCTCGAGCTGGTTGGACTAACTGGTTTGGGAGCTGCTGACAAGCTTTATGAGGAGTACTCCTTAGGTATGAAGGCAAGGCTCAGCATAGCAAGGGCCATGATAACGGATCCAGAAGTTCTAATACTGGATGAGCCAACTTTAGGACTGGATCCTCCATCTGCAAGGACTATGAGAGAACTTCTTGTTAAGCTTGCCCATGAGAATGGAAAAACTGTTCTAGTAACCACTCATAACATGTTTGAGGCCGAAATCCTATGCGATAGGGTCGCAATAATTAATGAGGGGAGGATAGTAGCTCTAGATTCTGTTGAGGAGCTGAAGAGGAGGCTTGCTGAGAAGGTCTCCCTAGAAGTGATTTTAGTTCCCCCCGCGGGGGTTTCAATTTCGTCTCTAACTGACGAGATAAGGTCAAGGGTCCAAGCACCGACGGAGGCTTTTCCAGAGAATGGCGTTGTTAGGCTAAAGGTAATCCAGTCACCTGATGCCATGGAAGAATTGACCTCAAAAGTCTTAAACTTACTTCATGAGAGGAGTTGCAGGGTCAGAAGGGTTGAAATAAAGGAACCGACCCTTGAGGACGTTTTCATAAGTTTGACTGGTAAGAAGGGATTTTGAGGGTCAAAAATGCCTCTTAAGACCTTGATTAAATCTGGAATTCTTCTTGATCTGTATTTCTTCAAGAACAATAGGTTGGCATTTATATCAATGCTCTTTTGGCCGTATCTAACCCTTGCCTTAATTGTGGGCGCGGGACGAGCGTTTGGGAGCCCAGAGTCCTTCAGGCAGAATGTTGGTTTGCAGGTCAATCCTCTTACCTACTTCGCTGCCTCAACCCTAGCTGCTATGGTTTCCATAGATGTAATGTGGGGAGTAGGAGGGAGCGTTTTGGAGCATAGGTGGATAGGAACCTTGCCATACATTCTCTTGACTCCCAGCAGGACCTCGGTAGTTCTAGTCCTCACTTACATACCAAGATACCTCTTAAATGCGGGAATACAGCTAGTTGAGTTTGCTCCACTCATATTGTTGGTGGAAGGGCTTTCAAAGGGTACTTTAAAGCTTGTCATAATGCTTCTGGCTGTAACTATCGGAATGCTTCCTCTTCTTGGATTCTCTGCCCTCTTTGCCTCTTTTCTCCTCACAGTAAAGGAGGAATCGAACGTCCTGGGCTGGCTGAATCCCTTAATACTCCTCTTCTCTGGAGCTTTCTATCCAGCATACCTCCTTCCTAGGTGGGCATACCTTGTCTCAAGGATGCTTCCATCAACTTATACAATAGAGCTTGCAAGGCTCTCGACAATTATAGGATCTCCAGGCCTAAGGAGAATTTCATTCTTAATCGGGATACTTGTAGCGATGTCAATTTTTTACAACTCAATCTCCGGCTTCTTAATTAAGACGGGGGAAAGGAAAGCAATGAAGGAGGGGGCTATATGAGATCAAAACTAAGATTTAAGGCATTTGTAAGGGCTAAGGCAGTTCTTATGCTTCATACCATAAGACTATGGCGCTACAAATGGTCCTTCTTAAACATGATATTGGCCGAAGCCGCTTGGATCTTCTTATTTGTACTAGGAGCACTTCTTTTCGTCCCAAAGGAACAACTAGGCTCAGCAGTAAAGGTGTCCTTCTGGATTCTTGCCGCTTGGAGCTTAATATCGAACTTCTCTTCGTTGATAGGAGGGTGGATGAGCTTCTTCATCTCTATAGGGATGGTTGAAGAGCACTTGCTCAGGGGGTTCTCTCCGTTTAAAGCCCTGTTAGGAAGGATCATAACAGGCTCCTCCGTAATGTTCGCATCCCTTCTTTTCATGGCTCTTCTAGTTAGAGGAGCGTTTCACGTTAATCTTCTTTCGATAAAAAGTCCTCTCTTGACTTTCATAGGGATCATCCTCCTAGCATTAGAGAGCATATCGTATGGATTTTCAGTTGCAGCTATATCGATGAGAACCAGCATTCCAAATTTCCTGCTTGAAATCCTTAATTTGGGAATGATTGGTCTTATGATGATTCCTCTAAGTTCTATACCCGGGAGAGTGAGGCTTCTTTACCTTTGCATCCCTTACATGGCCCCGGCTTATCTTATCAAGCTCTCCGTCTTAAAAGACTCTGATTACATGGTTAAAGAAGCTGTTCTAATCTCCCTCACGATTATGGCCTTGATGTTGACTGTAGCACTTGCGTTCATGAAGTATGTAGATCGTTGGGTAAGAAAAAACGGCGTGAAAGCGGTTGGCTTCTGGTAAAAAGCTTAGAAATCGTTCTAAGATAGCTTTTTGGAATGTCATCCAGCAAGGGTTCCCATCCACTCCTATCTAACAGGCTTTCAAAGGAATTTTGAGCTCCTCTTAAGACTTCTTCCTCCTGGCCTTGAGTAACCTCCTTCCTTTCATCACAAGCTTCTCATCTATTATGACGGTATCAACGTCGTTTCCATTAGCTGACTAAACAAGAAGAGATAGAATGTTATGCAAAGGGGCCATGTGAGGCTTTTTTACATCTAATAGAATGAGATCTGCCTTCTTCCCAACCTCCTTCTATAACCACAGTTCCTTCCTCCAACACCCTCCTCTCTCCTGTCATTGGAAGGAGAATTCCCTTCCTTAGCATTATGTCAGCCATAAACGCTTGTTATTAAGGCTCTCATTCCTAAAAAGCTTACTTAGGAATTTGGCTTTGAGCTTCAAATCATGGAGAATTAACTGAGACCTATCTCGAGGAGCTTTCTCGCAATCTTGTCAGCTGATCTCTCGTTAACAAACTTCCTCACCCTAGCCTTGAGGTCATTTACTTTGCCATCGAGCACCAATTCTAGCAACTTCTTCATCTCCTCCAAGTTGCGGTACTTTAGAACCTCTCCTTTAAAGGAGGAGAAGAGAGCCACATCCGAACAAAGAACTGGTACAAGAGCTCCTAAGCAAAGATGAGCTGCGCTCGAAATAGCTAAGTTTCTTGGTTCTCCAGTAATGTGCCTTGGCTCTTCCCTGTGCATCAATATGGCATCTGCTGCGTTCAAGTAGTCGTAGAGCCCACCGATGGGAGGACGATCGAACTTTATCCTCAAGAACGGATACCTTTTCTCAAGCCTTTTCATCGAGGCGTAAAGTTCAGGAGTTCCAGTCAGGCAGAGGTAGGTGAATTCTCTTCTTTTCCATAGAAGGAAAAGCGATGATAGCAACTCTTCTGGTTTATGGATCCTTCCAAAGCTTAGGACAAGATCCACGTCTTCAGGGAGGTTAAGCTTTCTTCTCACTAGCTCCTTATCCCTAACATCAATTGGATGGCACGGATATGGGACTATGTGTATCTTTTCGTCTGAGAATACGTCAGAAAACAATTCCTTATACCTCTCATCAAATACCACAACGGAATCCCAATCCGGCTTGTAGAAGTAAGGATTCTCAGGCTTCCTATCTTCGTGAATTATAGCCAAAGTTTTGCCTTGGAAATGATGGAGTGCTTTTATCAACTTCTTCAGCGGGACGGATGAAGGCTTTTCAACTATTAAAAGGTCGAAATCCTCTTGAAGCAGAGGAGAAGGATCTAAGAAAAGCCCAGAGTGTATTTCCTCATCAGTTAACCTGTCACCGTACCTCATGAACGAGTAATTCCTCGTCACATAGGGCTCATCGGTCAAAAAACAGAGTCGCGTCCCATCATCCTCGTATTGTATTGGGGCAAAAACCCTCAAATAGTGACTCATTTTTACAATTTCCCTTCCTATCAACTCCGCATGAATGGACACTCCGCAGATCGCGTTCCAGCTTGACATCAACGCTACTCTGATCATTTCACCACTCAATTTCCTGGGGAATTTGATAAACAAAAATCCATTAGCTTTTTTCGGCCCTTAAGATCCCTTCAGAAAGCTCAATGAGCTTCTTTTTGGGATTTGGATGCTTTGCTACTGCCGAAGCTACGAGAACTCCATCAGTTCCCAGCTCAATTGCCCTTTTAACGTCTTCTCCTGTTGTAATCCCAGCCCCGCATAGAACCTTTACTCTTGGAGCGTGAGATCTAATGAGCTCAACTGTTCTTGCAACTACCTCGGGTTTAGCTTTAGATACTGAAATTCCAGTTCCTATAAGCTCGGGAGGTTCCACAGCAACTGAAGTAGGTTCAAGCAAAGCTACTGCTAGGCTTTCCTTTGGTGTTGATGCGCATATCAAAGAGATAAGCCCCTCCTTCAATAGCTCTTGATTTATCCAAGCGATGTCGCTGAGCCTTAACCTCTTCTCACTGTGATTTATAATGCTTCCCGCTATTCCATAGTTTCTAAGCAACAAAGGACTTAAATGCCCTGTATAGGCCCCATAAGGAACAGGATCAACGTGTTGAATTAGTACTGGAATCTCCAGTTTAGTTGCAAGATTAGCGGCATCTAAGAAGCATGGAGCAACTCCTATCAGAACTCCCTTTTCCCTCCAAGCAAATTCGGCCGCTCTTCCTATCTCAACAGCTCTCTCACCAATTGACTCTCGATATAGCTTAAGATTCACAATTATTCTTGGAAAGAGCATTTAGCCTCAACTTCCTCGATTATCTCCAAATAAAAAGGATTTCCTCAACCTCCAGCTTTTTCATCTTTGTTCTCTGATGTAGTTGTGGCGCAAGATCTGGCCTCCTAGTATGATGCAAAGCATGTTTTTTACCCGTAAAGGATGAGTTTTTGAAGTCAGAAAGACTTAACAAAGGGATGTTCCTTGGTCAAACGCCTTTCAGTGGTTGACTCAGATCTATGCGTGGGATGCGCGTCTTGCATGCTTGCCTGCACAAGGAGATTTGCGGAGATAGGGTATGGAAAGTCAGCAATTCATGTAAGAAGCGCTGGAGGCATGGAAAAGGGCTTCATCGTCATAGTTTGCAGGGCCTGCTCAGATCCACCATGCGCGAAAGTCTGCCCAGAAGATGCCCTAACCCCAAGGGATGGAGGAGGAGTTGTCTTAAAGCCTGATAAATGTATAGCATGCGGTTACTGTGTAAATGCATGCCCTTTTGGTGCTATCTTTTGGGACGATGAGGTAAATAAGCCCATCATCTGCGTTTATTGCGGCTATTGCGCCAATTACTGTCCTTATGAAGTTATATCCCTACAGGAGGTGAAATGATGCTAAAATCAAGTGATTTCTCAAAAGTTCTTTACATAGACCTGAATAAGAAGACAAGTTGGGTCGAACTAAGGGAGGATTTGGTAGAGGAATGGCTCGGAGGCCTCGGCCTGGGAATTCAGTTGCTTAAGGAGGAGAGCGCAGCGTCCGTAGATCCCTTAGATCCAGATAACCCCATAATATTGGCTGTTGGACCGTTTAACGCTGCCTACCCTCTTGGATCAAAGACCGTTGCCCTCTTCAAGAGCCCCTTAACTGGAAACTTGGGAGAATCTTATGCAGGAGGAAGGAGCAGCGTTGCGATTAAGTTAGCTGGCTATACTGCTATTGTAATTAGAGGTGCGAGCGAAACTCCAATCTATGTGGCAATTCACGAAGACAGGGTTTACTTCAGGGATGCAAGCGCCCTTTGGGGAATGACTAGTAGTTTCACCGTTGGAAGAGTGATAGCAGAGAGGGAGCCAGCAGCAGGTTATAGAACAGTGCTTAGGATAGGTCCTGCTGGAGAAAAACTAGTTAGATACGCTTGCGTAATGGTTGAGTCCTTCAGGCATTTCGGAAGGCTTGGTTTAGGGGCTGTTTTCGGTTCAAAGAAGTTAAAGGCCCTCGTCGTCTCAGGCAGAAAGGCCTTGAAGGTTCAGGACAAGATCGCCTACAAGAAGGTATACGATAAGATCTTCGAGAAAGCAGTAAGGTCTGGTCTAATGAAGAAGTATCATGAGCTTGGAACAACTATGAACGTGCTTCCGTTGAATGAGTTAGGAGCATTACCAACAAGAAACTTGAATTCTGGAAGATTTGAGCATGCAGAAAGCATAAGTGGTGAAGAAATGGCCTCAAAGGTTCTTGGAAGGAGAATCGCCTGCTCAGCATGCCCCGTTGCTTGCATACATTTAGCAGCGCTTAGGGAACCCTACCCGCACGAACCTTACTTCTACAAGACTACCTTCATCTCTTACGATTACGAGCTTGCCTACTCCCTAGGGAGCATGCTAGGAATAGGAGAAAGGGAAGGGTTCCTTAAACTGCTTCACGTGGTTGAGTCGGTTGGATTGGACGCTATAAGCACTGGAGTTTGTTTGGCCTGGGCCACAGAAGCCCTTGAAAAGGGGCTAATTTCTGAGAAGGATACGTTAATAAAGTTAAGATGGGGGGATCATGAGTCCTATATTAAGGCAGTGCGTTTCATAGTGGAGCAACCTAATGAATTCTACAAAGAGCTTGCATTGGGCGTAAAGAAGGCATCAAGCCACTTCGGAGGAGAAGAGTTTGCCCTTCAGATGGGAGGGAACGAAATGCCAGGCTATCATACTGGGCCAGCTTCGCATCTTGGCTACCTAATAGGGGGAAGACACAGCCACCTGGATAACGCTGGCTACTCCCTAGATCAGAAACTGAGTGAGCTTCCTCCTCCAGAGGATTTGGTCGAGAAGCTGATTAAGGAAGAGTCTTGGAGGATGGTCCTAAACAGCTTAGTTATCTGCCTCTTTGCAAGAGGAATATACGACGCTGAGATGATATCGGAGGCATTGGAACCACTAGGCATACCCGTTCCACCTGAAGAGTTGTACAGGTTTGGCGAGGACGTCTACAAGGAGAGATATTCACTCAAGATTCAGATGGGTTTCAATCCTTTGGATTTAGCCCCGCCGAAAAGAATTTTGGAGGTGCCTACACCATGGGGAAACTTGGACGAAGAATATTTTAAGAGGGGAATTGAACACTTCAATAGAATTCTTAGGAGCTGGGCTTGATTTAAGCGATCTCTTATAAGGATTTAACCTCATTAACTGATTGGCTTTAACAAACATATTTGCAGGAAGGAGATCTGAATGTCTGTTCCAGTCCTTTGGATAGGGTTAGACGACCTAGATGGGGAAGGCTCCGAGGATACAAGCTCTATAATTAAGAAAATAGCTGAATACCTTCGACTAAAGGGATATGAGGTCGAGACATTTAGAATTAAGCTACCCAAACTTGAAGAGATTAGGTTTGACAACAAGAATGAGGCCTTTGCCATAAGAGTCGAAATGGATCCAGGAGAAGCCATTGACATCGTTGGGGAGCTTATCATGGAACTTTCCTCAGAGGAAAGCAGTCCAGGAATGGCTGTTGTCATGGACAGAGCATTTCCTTCAGCGATAAAACTAGCGAAGGAATCTCTAAGCTCTAAAATACCGAAAGAACTAGTTCTCATGATTTCTGAGAGTACTGGAATTCAATTGCTGGAACTTGGCGGCAATGGAAGCGGAGTGATTGGAGCATTCAGTGCAGCCGTTCTAGCATCCATAGGAGAAGCTGAGAGAATTTAGGGCCTTAAATTAGCTCGTTTCAATGAACATCCAAGCTAAAAGGTCCGATTCTAAGGATGCGGCAGATGCAACCTTATTTGGAAGGAGCCAAAAAAGCCCTTTCCCTGTGGGGATGTGAAGCGCAACACAAATATGACCGAGAACTTTCTTTCCAGACTTTCCCTCGTGCAAAGGAATGCAGTATATAGATACCTCGCCCTTTGGCCCTATCTTCCTTCTAGCCCCCTCCTCCCTTGACGTAACTCTGAGATAGTGGACATCTCCTAGAGTTGGCAGGAACTCGATTGGGCTGCCGCTAACCAACAGAATTGCAAGCCTAAGCGAATCCTTCATCTCCTCAAGCATGTCGACTAAAGGTTCAAGTCCCTTTCTCTCAACGACCTCTCTCATCCACTCAACCATCCTATGGCTGAGCTCGTCATTTCTCTTCATGAGAGACCTTAATTCTTCCTCTATCCCCTTAATCGTCCCTCTTAGAAGCCTAATGCTTTCATCTTCTCCAGCAACTTTCATAGGATTACCCTTACCCAGCCAAAAATTTGGATGTAACTCTTAACATTTCCTCGCATCTTCAAACTGGTCTTCTATATCCCCAATAATCCAAAGCCGCTCTGAGTTCCTTATGAGTCTTTGCATATTCCTCCAAGTCAATTCCTTGTAAGAATGCGTCTATTGCCTGCCTAGTTGCCTTCGCTCCAGCCTTTGGTCCATCTGGATGTCCCAGAACCCCACCTCCCACCTGAATCATTATGTTGGGACCTAGGATCCTCAAAACCTCTGGAAGTAGCCCAGGATGAAGGCCTCCGGAGCTAACTGGCATGACCGGGACTATTCCTTCCCAGCTCTTCTTCAAGAGCTTACGATCCCAATCCTCATCATTCTTTTCCTTTCTCAAGATGTCTGCACAGGCAGTTACCTCTTCCAGCGGCGATACAAGTTTTCCAACTACAGTCCCGATGTGGAGGGTATCGACGCCAACTAGCCTTGAGCAGCTAGCCACCACCTTCATTGAAACTCCGTGTTTCTTGTTTCTTGTGAAAGCAGCGTGAAATGCCCTGTGAGCGTGTATTGCTAGATCTAAATCCTCGGCAACTTCCCTTATTGATTGAAGAGCCGACCAGCCCGATGTCAGGATGTCAACCATTATGAACTCGCCGCCGTAATCCGCAACAAGCCTAGCTCTCCTCTCCATCTCTTTGTAAGGTGCAGTAATATTTAATAGAGCCGATTTTCTCTCTCCCACCTCCTTCTCAACCTTATCTCTCATCTTTAGAACTTCTTTAACCCTTTCCTCGAATCTGTTAAAGCTTTGATTCGTTAAGTTCTCGTCATCCTTAATGAGGTCAACCCCGCCCGTCCAAACATCGTAAGCAACCTTCACATGCTCCTCGGTAGTCATTCCTACCTTAGGTTTCGGGACAGTTGCTAGAACCGGTCTCTTCCCTATCTTAAGTACGCCTCTTATTCCGTTTATCCCTTTTGATGGGCCAGGAAAACTCTTTATAAGGCTAGGAGGCCAATAAATGTCCTCAAGTCTTATGTTTCTCGCTGCCTTCATTCCAAAGATGTTTCCAGCTATTGAGCTCCAAATTTGAGGCATGCTCCCAGGCTCAAAGAGCTCGATAGGATAGGCTATTCTTACCCAATTTCCGTTAAAGGAGTAAGCTCTTGCTCCCATGCTCATGATCCTATCGGTGAGGTAGGATGAAACCGTCCATGTCCCCACGCTGCTTTCTGCAGCCACCCCCCCAACAGCCATTTTAAAGGGAATTCCCTCGGCTGGCTCGATGTAAAAAAGGGCTATTAACTCATCCTCGCTGGGCTCATAGCCTTCCTTAACAAAGTCCTCATAACTCATGCATTACACCTTCTTGGGTTGAGAAATCATTGGGTCCAAAAGGTATTAAAATGGATATATTTTTGAGGGAGGAAATAATTAATCATAACCTGAACCTGATGTCGCTCCAATTGAAATTTTCAAGCGCTTATAACTGCTTCAAATTAAATGTTATTGTTTTCTTGGAGGGAAGGAATTGCAGTTATACAAGTGTAATTCAATGTTT
>JAVCBX010000072.1:0-4286 GCA_037917635.1 Thermoproteota archaeon
TCATGAGATAGAGCAAGCGAGAGGAATAACGATAAAAGCTGCAAACATCTCGCTTTACTATGAGTTCGAGGGAAGAGAATTCGCTATAAACCTCGTTGACACGCCAGGGCACATAGACTTTACTGGTCACGTGTCGAGGTCTCTAAGGGTGATAGATGGTGCCATAGTCGTTGTGGATGCGGTAGAGGAAGTGATGGTTCAAACTGAGACTGTGACGAGGCAGGCTTTGGAAGAGAGAGTTAGGCCACTTCTATTCATTAACAAAGTTGATAGGCTGATAAGGGAGCTAAAGCTAACTCCTAGAGAGGTAATGGAGAAAATCTCAAGGATAATAAACAAGATGAACGAGCTAATTGAAGCTTATGCAGAACCTCAGTTTAAGGAGGAGTGGAAACTGAGCTGGGATGATGAAAGCATATCCTTTGGCTCCGCTTTACACGGCTGGGGTTTAACGAGAGGGATAGCTGAGGCTCACGGAATAAAGTTCTCTGATATTGTTAAGGCTTATGAGGAGGGTAATTGGGAGGAGTTAAAGAAGACGATTCCAGTTCACAGAGCTTTACTTGACATGGTAATAAGACACGTTCCAAACCCCATTGAGGCCCAGAAATACAGAATAGAGAAGATATGGAAGGGGGACAAGGAAGGGGAAGTGTATGAGGCCTTAATAAATTGCTCGGCTGATGGACCCTTGGTAATCGGGGTTAATGCGGTAAAGGTGGATCCACACGCGGGAATAGTTGTAACCGGAAGGATCTTCAGCGGAACGGCTTATGAAGGGCAGCAAGTTTATCTGTTCAACGCAAGGATGACTCAGAGGATTCAACAGACAGCTCTTTACATGGGACCATACCGGCTCAGAACTGAGAGGATTCCTGCGGGAAACATAGCAGCATTTCTAGGCCTTGACAAGGCGAAATCTGGGGAGACTTTAGTCGAAGAATCTGTCAAAAACCTAGTTAAGAGTGGTTTTGAAGCCATACATTACGTTACCGAGCCCGTCGTGACTGTATATGTGGAACCAAAGAGGCCGCAAGATCTTCCGAAACTCATTGATGAGCTTAGGAAGGTATCGGTTCAGGATCCAAACCTGATATTGTTCCACAACCCAGATACTGGAGAAACTCTGCTTAAAGGGACAGGCCCTCTTCACATAGAGATATCTCTATACGATATCAGGAAGAAGGGCTTGGAGTTTGAAGTTGGAGAGCCTACCGTAATTTACAGGGAGAGCATAACCAAGGAGGGTGTAGAGGTTCTGGCGAAAAGTCCAAATAAGCTCAACAGACTCTGGGTTAAAGTATCTAAGATGGATGATAAGACTTTGGATTTGATAAAATCAGGCGAAATACACGAGAGAATGACGACGAGGGAAATAGCCAAGATACTACATGATAGGGCTGGATGGGATGCAAGGGAGGCCAGAAATATATGGAAAATCGACCATGAAAACTACAATATCTTCATAAACGCTACAGTGGGGGTGCAAAGGCTTGATGAGGTGAGAGAGACGCTTAAGCAGGGTTTCATGTGGGCAATGAAGGAGGGGCCTTTGGCTGGCGAGCCGATAATGGGCTTGGTAGTAAGACTTACTAACGCGATGATACACGAAGATCCAGCTCACAGAGGACCAGCCCAAATGGTTCCTTCTATTAGAAGAGCAATTTACGGCTCAGCTCTCTCTGCAGACCCCGTTCTTCTTGAACCAATTTATGAGATCCAAATAACAGCGCCGCCAGACTTGATTGGAGACATAATTGGTCTCATCTCTCAAAAGAGGGGTAAGGTAGCTGGAATAGAAGAGAGGGGAAGAATAGCAGTAATAACAGGCTATATTCCAGTGAGAGAGACTTTAGGGGAATTCAGCAATGAAATGAGAAGCGTAACAAGCGGAAGAGCCTTCTGGCAGACAAGATTCTCGCACTGGGCTCCTCTGCCAAATGGAATGATGGAGAACATCATCCTAGAGATAAGGAAGAGGAAGGGAATGAAGTTAGAAATACCAAAAGCAGAGGAATATATGGACAAGCTGTAGGGAAGAATCTAGTTAGCTAAGATCTTTGCCTTTCTATACGAATCTATTAGTCTCATGATCGATGTTACATATCCGAGGACAATTAATAGAATAAGACCTGTCTTGATCAGGTTTAGTGCTGCTGATAGTGATATTATAATCAATCTCTCTGGTCTCTCCGCTATGCCAGTTGTAATCTCAGGCAATCCCTCTCCCTTTGCTCTAGCCCTTATGTAAGATGGCATGAGACTTGCATGAATTGATAAAGATACTAGAATCCACCTAAACCTCTCATTCTCAGGCAGGACAGCTCCCATTCCTAAGAGTAAGAGGAAATCTGAGAATCTATCTAAGGTGGAGTCCAAAATTCCCCCAAATGCACTCTCTTTCTTGGAAAGTCTTGCAACCATGCCATCGACTAGATCTAAGAAACCTCCTAATAAAACGAGGAGAGAGGCCAGGAGAAGATTCATTTTCATGAAAGCGATCAATGCAATTACGTTTATGATAGCTCCTAAAAATGAAAGAACATTTGGAGAAACCCCGTATGAGGCAATTAACTTTCCTATTGGCCCTATTATATCAGAGATTAGTTTTCTGAGCTTTCCCAGCATTCCCACCACATCCTCGCTAGAGCCCATTCATTCCTAAGTTGAATCGTAAAAGCCTTATCTTTCCTTCAGGGAGAGCTCCAAGATTAAATTTCAGTAGACAAATCATTAAGCAATAAACAGCGATGCGGGTGAACGAGTTGCTTAATATCAGAGTTGTCTTAGTAGAGCCTGAAAAGGCCTCTAATGTAGGCATGATAGCTAGGGTGATGAAGAACTTTGGTCTCTCAGAACTTTACTTAGTTAGGCCCATGTTCAGCTCCTTTTCGAGGGCTTATTCAGCAGCAATGAGGGCAAGGGACCTGTTGTATAAGGCGAGGATATGTGTAACATTTGATGAAGCCCTTAAAGGGGTTGATCTGGTCATAGGAACGACTGCAAAGCCAAGTAAACATCTAATCTTTAGGAGATCTGTTGAGTTGAGCAGCTACTTAAAGAAGCTAAGATGGGACGCAAGATATGCTCTAGTTTTCGGAAGGGAATCAACTGGACTTAACAGGGAGGAATTGAGCAAGTGCGATGTGGTGTTGACTATCGAAACGGATCCGGCTTATTCCACGCTAAACGTTGTGAATGCTGCAGCTATAATTTTATATGAGCTATACCTCTGGAGCAAAAGGCTGAATCAGTCAATTGAACCCGTAAGAAGGGAGATTAGAGACTTAATGGTGAAATATATTAGGGAGATAATATATAACGTACCGCTATCCAATCACAAGAGGGAGAGGTGCCTTGCCCTCATTTCAAAATTGATTTCCCGGACATTTCCTTGTGGGATATCCGAGGGCGAGGCAAAGTACCTCTTGGAATTGGTAAGGATGGTTAGGGACATGGTTGTAGGTGGTGAGAATGTCTAAGAGGCCGGGATATTGTTATAGAAAGCTTCAAAGGCCATACACTCAGAAAAAATACATAAAAAGGATCCCCCAGAGCAAGGTAAGGAAGTTCGATCACGGTAACCCCTCAGAAGATTTCGACTATCAGGTAAGCCTAGTTGCAACCGCTGACTTCCAGGTTCTGTCAAGAGCTCTAGAAGCAGCCAGAATGTCCGTAATATCGCGTCTCAGGAAAGGAATAGGGGATAAAATGGGGTTTTTCTTCAAGATAGTTCCATATCCACATCACATCGTAAGAAGGCATGCTATGGCTGCTGTTCATAAGGCTGAGAGGCTTCAGAAGGGTATGAGACTAGCATTTGGCAAGCCCTTTGAAAGAGCAGCTCAAATTAAGAGGGGGCAAACCATTCTGTTCATTAGGGTAAGGGCCGAAGACTTGGAGACGGCAAAGTACGCCGTTAAGATAGCTAAGGTAAAGCTGCCACCCTTTACCACTATTAAGGTGGAGAAGATAACTAAGGTTGAGGAGGAAAAACTGGCCGCTTGACAAGAAAAAGCTTGAAATAATCCTCCAGTCCCTAGAAGAAATGCCCAACCCAAAGCCAGAATTGGAGCAGTATTCAACTCCCTCTTCACTTGTGGCCGAGATCTTACACTTCGCTTTTCTCATGGGAGATTTGGAAGGCTTAAAGATAGCAGATCTAGGATGCGGAACTGGGAAATTTGCCATAGGCGCGGCTCTTCTCGGAGCGAAGGAGGCTGTGGGAATAGATATTGACCCTAAAGCCGTTCTAGTTTCGTGGAGAAATGCCAACAATCTGGGAA
>JAVCBX010000059.1:0-4265 GCA_037917635.1 Thermoproteota archaeon
ATGAAAGGCCCCTCGACTTCTCAAGTCCTAAAAGAGGAACTTGAGCGAATGAATGTAGAATTTACTGAAGATTCCTTCAGTTACCTAATAACTTCTCTGAGCACTAAGGGAAAAATAGAGCTCACTTGCGATAGCGCAGGTATAAAGTGGAAGGTAAGGGATTAAAAATTAAAATCGCAACCTCTTAAGATATGGAGGATCGGGGCCGTAGTTCAGCTTGGGAGAATGCCAGCCTGGGGCGTTGGTGGTCCCGGGTTCAAATCCCGGCGGCCCCATCTTTACTGTAAATCTTTCTTCCAGTATATCCTCTCCCCTTCTATCTTCTCCACTTCGAATCCCATTTTCCTCATTAACCTATTGCTTCCTTCTGTTCTATCCAAATGAGTCTTGGCTTTTAACCTCCTGAAGCCCCTGCTCTTAAGCATTTCTAACAAATATGAAACGAATATAGAAGTCAAGCCATTCCCCCTATAATCCTCGTCTAACGAGCCTAACCAAAAGTATGCTTCTTCCTTATTTTCTTCATACCACACATAAGCCCCCACAATCTTAGTCTCTTTACTTATTTCTCTGGCTATGTAAATCTCATAATTCTTATCTCTTAATCTATCTATAATCTCTTGGGCATTGAGATTTTCCTTGGTTGGAATCTCCCTGAGAAGGGGAACAGTTTCAAGGAGTTCCTCCAAGCTTCCTTTTTGGACAAGAACGGTAGAGGGCGTCTGGGGAAACTACTCCCCCGCCCCCTCCCCCTTCCCATACCTAATCAAAAAGCATATTGATTCTATTCTCTTCTTCTTGAGGGAAGGGGGATGCATCAACTTATTCTTGGAGATAAACCCTTTATTAAACTTTCGTTGCCCGATTCGTGCGAAACCTAAGTTTCAAAATTTGAAACGAAGGTTTAAATATGGTTTCTCCCTTGAAACAATACAATGGAAATATCAAAAATCCTTAAAGGGGAAAGGCTCAAGGCTGGAAGGAAGGCTTTGCTAGTAGCTACTAAGTCGTACTTGGAAAATAGGAATCTTGCATTGAAAGGCTTGGATGTTGAGAAATTCAAGGAGGAATTAAGGAAAATTAGAGAGCTCTCGATTGATGCGCTTGAAGATTTACTGAAGGAAGCTTGTGAGAACCTGAAGGAAAATGGCATTAATGTTTATTTTGCGAAGGATGCTAAGGAAGCTAGGAAGAAAGTTACTGGTTTGCTGAGGCCTGGGGAGAAAATAGTGAAATCCAAATCTACTGTCATCCAAGAAATTGGACTCAAAGCTGCTCTCTCAAAAAAGTGGGAAGTAACTGAAACTGACTGCGGCGACTTCTTGGTGGAAGTTTGCGATGAGAAGGCTGTTCATCCCGTAACTCCAGCGCTGCATTTGACTCCTCAGGAGATAGTGGAAAAAATAAGGAAAAAATTTGGTGAGAAAGTGGGAGCTGATCCAGTAAGTATAGCACATTGGGTAAGTAAAAAAATTAGAAAACGCATTCTTGAGGCAGATGTGGGATTAACTGGGGCTAATGTAATTTCTGCTAATGGTGGGATTTTCATTTTGGAGAATGAGGGCAACATTTCCTTAGTTAGTAGAATTCCTAGGAAACATATAATCGTAACTGGAATCGAGAAGGTTGTGCCCAGCATGGAGGATGCGATGAAGATATGTAAAGCTCTTTCTATTTGGGGAAGCGGCACCAGGACCGTTTCTTATATTAACATCGTTAGCTCTCCAAGCAGGACAGCAGACATCTCTAAGAAGTTGGTTTTTGGTATGCAAGGGGCAGAGGAAGTTCACCTAATCTTCGTAGATAATGGTAGGAGGAAGCTCATCGAAAGTGGCTTGAAAGAGGCTTTGTACTGTATAAATTGCGGTGCCTGCTTATATCACTGCCCAATTTACAGACAGCTGCTGGACTATTATGGTTTAGATTACTTTGGAGGAATTGGTGTAATTAAGACCGCCTTCGAGATCGGGCTTGAGAAGGCATTTGAGAGGGGTCTTTACTTCTGCACAACTTGTGGAGCGTGCAGGGAGCAGTGCCCAGTCAGCATAGATATTCCGAATCTCCTCAGGAAAGTGAGAGAACTATCGGCCAAAAACGGATTGGTACCTGAGGAGTACGTAGAAGTCAGAGAGAGGATTATAAAGTTAGGTAATCCTTATGAGGGGTTGGAAGATGTGGAAGGAAAATGGTACTGTTGTTAGATTAACTTTAGCATTTGTATTTCCACTTTTCACCTCCGTAGCCTTGGCTTTTCCAAGCTTAGAGGATCTCGCCTTAACCATCGGTACTGCCGCAAGTGACTCAGTTAACCCGTGTATAATGTCAGTAATGATCCTGCTCCTATCTCAACTATCTATGCTAAAAGCTGAGGAAAGAGCAAAGAGAGTTGGGATCAGCTACGTGATTGCTGTCTACATTTCCTACCTGATCTTAGGAATTTTACTGGCATGGGGTGTGAAGCTAATGTTGTTATCGATATCCACGATTTTCGAACTTTACATCAAACTTTTAATAGTAGCTTTAATTGCTATAGCTGGTTTGATAAATCTAAAGGATTTCTTCTTCTATGGAAAGGGCTTCTCCTTTTCCATACCAGAAAAATACAAAGGGTCCATTAGGAGCCTAGCAGCTAGGGGAACTGTGCCGGCTATCGTTGTGCTAGCTCTTTTAGTAACGATAATAGAATTCCCTTGCTCAGGAGCCATGTACTTCGGATTGATAACCTACTTCACATCTAAAGGAACGGAGTTCTTATTGCTCTTCCTTTATTTGCTTTTGTACAATTTTGTGTTCGTCCTCCCCCTCATAATAATCTTGGTGGCTTACCTTATGGGAGTGAAGAGCGAGAGGATAGATGCTATTAGGCTCAAGTATAGGAAGTACTTCAGGTTAGTAATGGGTATAGTCCTACTGGCCTTAGCATACCTTATTTGGGTGGTTTGATGAAGATTTTCAAGAAAATTTTGGGAACCAATACCTTATTTTATCGAGGTTGTATGCTCTCCTATGTAGCAAAGGATATTGCTGAAAATTATAGGAAAATCCTCAGGCTGGCGGGCATTGATTTCATAGAATTGCCCGTCGAGCTGTGTTGTGGGATGCCCCTCTTGAATAGTGGATTTAAAGAAGATTTCGAAAGACAAGTAAGAAAATTTGAGGAAAAATTGAACGAGTTCGGGGTTAAAGAAATCCTCTGTGCTTGTCCGGCGTGCTATTATTCATTGAAAAATAATCTCTCTCCCGATTTTGAAGTCAAATCCGTTGTGAAAGTTTTAAGCGACTTGGTGGATGAAGGTAAGCTCAAACTCCGTAGAATAGGGAATGGGAGGAAAGTAACTTACCATGATCCATGCCACTTGGGGAGGCATAGTAACATCTACGAAGAACCCAGAAAAATAATAAAGGATCTGGGTTTTAACTTGGTTGAAATGCGATTCACCAAACAAGAAGCTATGTGTTGTGGTGGAGGAGGGGGTGTGAGATCTAACTTCCCGGAACTATCCAATGCTTTAGCTTCGGATAGGATTGGGGAAGCTAAGAAAACTGGGGCTAGAATTTTGGTTACTGCATGTCCCCTTTGCTACATGAACCTCAAGGAGAACTCAGGGAGCATAGAGGTTCTAGAGCTCTCCGAGCTCTTAATTAAGGGTCTGAAAAAATGAAAAAGAGGAGCCAGAAGGGATTTAAAATCAAATACTTAATTTTGCTTCTACTCCTAGTGGTATTCTTCGTTTCAGCAATCTTCCTCTTTCCCAGTCTCAAGAATTTTACTCCAGTGATAAATTTGACAAGTGTTCCTGGGGATTTAGTTTGTGTCATTTACATAACGAAAATAGGTTGTCCTAATTGTGCTATAACTGATCCTATAATCTTCACTAACTGGACGATGAAATACGAGAACTTGGTAATAATCGAATACGAATCCCATCAAAGTTTGGACGTAATCAATTCCTACATTGAAAACTGTGGGGCTGACCCATTTGTGCCCCAACTTCTATTTGCTAGGAATGTAAAGGCTACTTCGCTCCAGAGCGTACTGGCCTCGGAAGAAATTATAAAAAATCTTCCTTCGAACCCTTGCTTGTTACCAAATGGTTTTTCCATCGACTTCTGGGATTTGAATCTAAGCTCTTTAGCAGGGAAAGCCAAGATATGGACTAATGGTAAGGTTTTAATCCCTGGGAAAACTGAAGTGAACCAAACTATCTTGAAAAAATCCCTATTCTTCCCAGATCCCCCAGAGGTTTTGAGGTATTACTCAGTGA
>JAVCBX010000195.1:0-4242 GCA_037917635.1 Thermoproteota archaeon
CAATATATTCCTATTATCAACTAAAGAGGTTTAAAGAAGCTAAAAGAGAGGAAATTATTGAGGTAAACCTCGGCATAAAGTTCTGGAACGGAACAGTAAGGTGGTACAATGAAACAAGGGTTCCAGCTGGTTCAACCCTTCTTGACGTAACGATGCGGGTAGCTAAGGTCAATTACAGCGTGTACCCAGGGATGGGAGCCTTCGTAGAGTCGATTTGTGGCCTAAAGAATCAGCACCCCTTCTACTGGATGTGGTGGATGTGGACAGAGTGGGGAGGATGGCAAGAGGGGCCCATAGCGGCTGACAAATACGTTGTGAGCGACAAGGAGGTACTGCTTTGGTACTACGAAAACACCTCCATAAGTCCACTTCCAAAGCCCTAGCTCCCTCAACAAGAACCTCTTTGATCGCCTTGCTGGCAGCTCTCACAGTCTTATCTAACTACGCCTTAATCTGGCTTCCAAACGTGAAGCTAATGGATCTGTTGGTCTTCCTTGCTGGATTTCTGGCTGGGCCATTGGATGGGGCGATCGTCGGAGTGTTGGGTTGGGCAATTTACGGATTTCTAAATCCTTACGGTTGGATCCTTCCCATTTGGATTGCTACTATGATCTCGGAGACTGTTTATGGGATTTTAGGCGGGATCCTAAAGATGAAGAGCTCAGAGATAGGCAGAGCTGAGTTGGCTATTGCTGCCCTAATTTCCACTCTTCTTTATGATTTAGCAACTAACATAGCCTTTTCTCTCACTTTCAATGTCCCGATCCTAATGGTACTAATAGCTGGCATTCCCTTCTCTATAGTCCACACGTTCTCCAATGTTGCCTTGTTCTCAATAGTCGGTCCAGAGTTAATTAAGCTAATTGAAAGGCTCTTTAGTTTGAGAGCTATTTGAAGCAAACTCCAATGATTTTTTTTTAACCTAAATCTCAAATGTGAGGTCTCTGACTTGCCTTCATCAATGCTTCAACAAGATCTTCTGGTTTTGCTCCCACCAGTCTCACGTTGAATTTGCTGAAAAACGACACGATTTTTCTTGATAATTCATCCCTTTCCAGCCTAGATCCAATGAGTTCCTCCTCCAGCAGCCTAAGAGAGGAATAAGGCTCCAAGAAGAAGTCCCCCGAGATTAAGACATCAGTTATTCTCCCTCTTGAAACCTCAACTATAATTCTGAGGAGCTTATCCGCCTTATAAGTCACTTCGCAGACCTGAACATCCTCAGAAACTTTAGTGCACTTACCAGTTATGAACTCAAAAAGCCTTTTATGCTCAAATGCCCTCTTGTAGGTCCACTCATCAGATTTAATGAATTCAGCAAGCCTTTTCCACTCATCCCTTTCGCCCTCTGTCAACTCATCAGGAACCAGCTCGATCCCAAGTGTCTTCTCATATCCTTCTATTAGGAATTCCTTTACCTCTTCCCTTTCTGGGACATATCCAAGCTCCTTCTTGAGCGAAGTTATCCAAGCCTCCATGGAAGAGGCAAGCTTATCCCTGAACTTCTCATCTGGAACTCTCATCACATTTACAAGCTTTCTGACATCTATGTCCATTATCACGTTCCCTATGAGTATATCTGAACCTGAAGTGGTCTCTGCCGCATTTCCAGAGGCCTTCCTTCCATCTATCACCACATCGTTTATCGGTCTGTACTCTGCGTTTAGGCCGAACTTCCTGTAAGTGTAGATGGTAGGTTGGAGGTACTTCCTGTAAAAGCCCTCTACGTCCATAGGCCCCCTACTCTTCATTATCAACTGGTAAAACTGTTGGCCATCATCTAGGTAGACTGCTCCTCCTCCCTGCTTCCTCCTTACTATGGGTATTCCTTCCTTTGTGCAGTATTCCACGTTAACCTCTTTGAATAGGATCTGGTGTACACCTATGCAAACGTAAGGGCTTGAAGGATAACAAAGTATGAGGGTATTAGGAGATTCTCCTTTCCCGACAAACTTGGCCACGGCTTCATAGACGGATTGTACTGAGTACCCATCCAAAGGGCCCAGATCTATCAATCTCCACTTATCTGTCATCAGAAGGTGCAACTTAAGGAAACTTATAGCTTTTCCTACCTTGTTAAGATCTTTATTATGCCATAAACCATCAGCAAGCCTAAGATTAGGAAAACGACATCGTAAATCATGTCTGGATTTACGACCCCTCCTACGTAATGCTCTAAAACGCTTAGAATTACTCCTTTTAGGTAGATATAGAGCACAGATAAGCAAGCGAGGTTAAGCAAGTTTCCAGTGACATCTGAAACTACTTCAGCTTTTTCAGGTATGCTTTCCTCGTATATCATTGAAAGTGGTTTTGCAAGACCCTTTATGAGACCTATCATGATCAAAGCAAGCAATAAAACAATGACGTCCGAAATCGTGATTTTGAGTAGCGGTATTGCAACTATATCTATCCTGTAAACCTTTATGAAAAGCCAAAGCAGGATGAAGCTTATTACAATAGCGGAGATCTGCCTTACAAGTAACTTGCTACCCTCCTTAACGGCCACTCAACCACCTAATGTTCTTTACAGTTGACAAAATTTAAAAAAAAGCATGAGTGAAGCTTAATTTCTAATGTTAACTGTTGTACTGCTCTTATCTCTTCTTCAAGTCCTCTCTTATGAACTCTACGTATTGATCCCCTGTCATGAGCTTCTTCAATTCTTCTTCGAGGTTTGAAGGCCTTATCTTTGCTATCCATCCCTCTCCATATGGATCCTCATTTATCAGGCTCGGTTCATCCTCTAGCTTCTCGTTAACCTCTATTATCTCGCCTGAGAGAGGAGCTTCCAATGGACCCGCCCATTTTCCACTCTCTACAGTTGCAAAGGGATCGTCCTGAGATACCTTTTCTCCTACGATAGGTAGCTCAACAAAGACTATTTTCTTTGCCAGATATTGGCCATAATCCGTGAGCCCAACTATTGCTACATCTCCCTCAAGTCTTACATACATGTTACCCTTTGAATAATAGAGGTCTCTAGGCACGTCAAACTCCTCTGCACTTACCATCTGCTCACCAGCTGAGTATACTTTGGAAAGGATAAAATGTTTGTTGGATCAAACCAGCAGATAGAAGCGAATTCCGTGCCTGAAATTATCTTTATTTATTCCTGACTTCTGGATCTAAGAAGGGAGTTGGTCAATATCGACCTTTTAGACCTTGTAACTGGTCCATTGCCCTACATTACGGTTACCACCTTTTCAGCCGGGATTCTTTACAGGTTGAAGAGATGGTTTTGGGTGAAAAATCGATTTGGGATCGGAGTTTTTTCTACAAAGTGGCTTTCTAGATTTGGAAAGGGGATCTTCGAACTCATCTTCTTCAAAAGAATACTGAGACAAAGGAAGTTCTTCTGGCTTCTTAGTTTTGGGCTCCATTTCTCCCTTTTCTTCGTACTTTTCGGCCACTTAAGGGGTTTTGGTATCTGGTCTGAGGAGCTGATAAGGAATCTAGGTCCGAAGTTTACTGATTTCATTTTGAAAAGGCTTCCAATGTACTTAGGTTTAATATCCACGTTCCTCGCACTCTCTCTGCTAATTTACAGAGTTTTAAACAGGACGCTTAGGGTTCAATCTAGTTTTGGAGATTATCTAGTTCTTATCTTGGTCTTGACCACTATAGCTTCTGGAACTGCAATGAGGCTACTTCCTCCTGACTCTCAGGAACCCTTAACCCTAAAGCTCTTCCCATGGCTTGTGCTGAGGGTGGATAGAACCCCAAATATGCAAGCTTTCGTCCTTCATGTTTTAACCGCACAGCTCGTCCTGATATACCTTCCATTTAGCAAGCTGATTCACTTAATATCGGCATTCTTGACGGTTGCCTATTCTGCAGAGGAAGAAAGAGTAGAATTTCCCAGTTTGCAAGGGTTGGAGCGTGAGGTGAAGGACCGAAGGGGCTTCGAATCCGTTCCAGATTTCTCTTCGTTGCCAGGACGATATGTGCTTTTTGCTGAAAGTTGTGCTAACTGCGGCAATTGCGCTCTAAACTGTCCAACTTTCAGAGTAAGTGGTGATAAATCTTACATTGCAGGAACAAGACTAAAAGGAATATTAAGGGGAAAAGATTACAGTTCATTCTTCTCAAGAGTGTTTAGATGGAGGATAGATAGAGAAGATCTTGAGAGGATGATCTGGGAATGTGCTCTTTGTGGATTTTGTAGCGAGAGCTGTCCTCTCTCAATAAAAACTGAATTAACTTTTCTATCAGTAAGATCTTTGCTTTCAAAATCTAATT
>JAVCBX010000182.1:0-4182 GCA_037917635.1 Thermoproteota archaeon
TAAGAATGTTTAAAATTCGAGGCAGTCATGCACCTAGGCAAAGCTAAAGGCGATAGAAGGAGGTGTCCCATTGCTAACAGCAAGAGACGTTCCAGCTGACATCTTAATAGAGAGGCTAAAGGAGAAACTGAAGGAGATGCCAGAGATAAAGCCTCCAGAATGGGCTAAGTACGTCAAGACTGGAAGCCACAAGGAGAGGCCTCCCCAACAGGATGACTGGTGGTACATAAGAGCAGCGTCGATCCTCAGGACGATTTACCTAAGAGGGCCCGTGGGAGTTGAGAAGCTAAGGACCAAGTACGGTGGCAGAAAGGACAGAGGAGTGAGGCCTGAACGCTTCAGGAAGGCAAGCGGGCACATTATAAGGAAGATAATGCAGCAACTCGAACAGGCTAGACTCCTAGAGAAGGTTGAGAGGAAGGGAAGGAGGATAACTCCAAAAGGACAATCTTTATTGGACAGATTAGCTGTCGAAATCCTGAAGGAGATGGGAAGAGAACCGGGGGTGATAGAGCTAGTATGACGCACGTTCCAACGCCAGAGGAGGAGGCTGAGAGGCTAAGGAAGGAGCAGGAGCTGAACATGATGGTAAGACAGCTCCTCACCTCCGAGGCGTGGGCTAGATTAAGAAGAGTTGAGATGGTAAAGCCTGCCCTTGCTAGGAGTACAAAGATCTACCTTCTTCAGCTCTACTCCGCTGGAAGGATAAGCAGAAGGCTTACGGACTCCGAGCTCAAGGCCTTACTTGCAAAGCTCAGCAGCAGCGAAAGGAGAGACTTCAACATAAGGGTGGTTTGAAGTGGCGAGGAACAGGCCCCTGGGAAGTAAGCTTAGATATGCCAGGGCTCTTAAGGAAAACAGGAGGATTCCACTTTGGGTTTACCTCAGAACAGCAAGGAGAGTAAGGCCCAGACCGCTAAGGAACTGGAGGAGGAGTAGGTTACAGCTCTAGGGTGTCCAAATGGCGAAGATAGTTAGAGAGCTTGTGTTTAGGCTTGGAACATTGGTAAGGGAGAAGTATCCTAGGAAGAAGAGGGCGGCAAGGACGGTCAAGGTGATAAAGGAGCAGGTTAAGAGGCACATGAAGCTAGGGGATTCGGTTAAGATAGTATTGCATCCTGAGCTTAACGCTCTGATTTGGAGCAAGGGGGCTGAGAATCCCCCTAGGAAGGTGAAGGTGAAGGTTGAGTACGATGAGGAGGAAGAGATAGCGAAGATTCTCCCAGCAAGGGAGTAAGGTGTCCTTTTTGCCCATATTAAAGGTCAAGTATCAAGGGAGCGAGAACATAGGGGTCTTTCTCAAGGCTGTTGGAGATCTAGTTTTAGTGCCGATACACTCCCCTCAGTCGTTCAAGAGGAAGGTAGTTGAGTGCTTCGAAACTACCCCTCTAGACATTCTAATTTATCAAAGCCAGCTCCTTGGGATATTCATATCAGGAAACAGCAGTGCAATGCTTGTTCCAAGCCTTATAACGCCAGAAGAGTATGAACTCCTTCAAAACAAGTCCGAAATCCCCCCATTTATCCTTAACTTCACCATAAACGCCTTCGGAAACGCAGTCTTGGCGAACGATTACGGTGCCTTGGTAAGCCCTTGGTTTAAGGAGAACGAGGCTGATAGAATAGGTGAAATACTCAAGGTTCCGACTCGCAGGGGGACGATTGCTGGGTCTCCCATTCCAGGCTCCGTAGCCGTCGTCACAAACAGAGGGGGCCTAGTCCCCCCACAAACGACTGATGAAGAGATGAAGCTGCTCGAAGATCTCTTTGGGGTGGAGTTCCTCAGAGGAACCGTGAACAGGGGGATAAAGTACATAAAGCTCGGATTGGTTGCAAACGAAAAGGGAGCCATGGTAGGAGAGCTTACAACTCCTTGGGAGCTGGAGACGATAATAGAGGCATTTGGCCTGGAGTGATAACATAAAATAGGAACGGGTATTCATATGGGAGGAAATAAGGTTGTCGACTTCTGAGGAGAAAACGGAGGATATAGAATCCCTAAGTGCCATATATAGGGCGCTTGTTGACGAAGCAAATCGCCTAAACCTGATACTGAATGACCTGATCAGGAGCAAAGAGACTCTAAGGTCCCTCAAATCCCTCAGGGACAAGAAGCAAGGGGTCGAGAGAATGATAGTTCCCGCTGGAAGCTTCATAGGACTCCTCGTAGAAGGCATAAATCCAGAAAAAGTACTGGTTCTTCTCGGATCAAATGTTTACGCCGAGATGTCATTAGAAAGAGCGATGGAGGAACTCGATTCAAGGATAGAGCAGGGGCAAAAGGCGCTTGCATCAATTCAGTCTCAAATAACTCGGATAGAGGAGAGGATAAACGTTGCAATGAGGAAGGCAAGAAAGGGTGCTGGGGCCAAAAGCTAATCATGGGGTGGTAGCTTGTCGAGGTGCCTGAAGAGGTCCTTGATCGGGAGGAACTTCCTAACCCTTCTAGACTATTCGCCCGAAGAGTTTTCCTACCTAATAAGGCTATCTGAGGACTATAAAGCTGGAAGAATTTCAGGAGAGCCCCTTAGAGGAAAGACTGTTGCTCTAATATTTGAGAAGCCCTCCACAAGGACTAGAGTCTCAGTTTCCGTTGCCATAAGCCAGCTTGGAGGATATCCCCTTGAACTTAGCGTTTCGACGCTGCAGCTTTCTAGAGGGGAGACTCTTAGGGACACAGCCATGGTCCTTAGCAGATACGTTGATGCGATTGCGGCAAGGGTCAAGGACCACAGCACACTCGTAGAGCTTGCCAGGTGGGCCGACGTTCCCGTCATAAACATGCTTAGCGACAAGTTCCATCCCTTGCAGGCTTTAGCGGACGCCATGACTATAAGAGAGAGGTTCGGGGATAGAAAGCTGAGGGTGGCGTTCGTTGGAGATGGAGGTGCAAACACAAGCCATAGCCTCATGCTTGCATCGGCGTTGCGGGGCCATCATCACCTAGTGGCATGTCCAAAGCAATACCAGCCGGATCCCTTGATATTTGAAAGGGCCTCTAAGATAGCATCGAGAACTGGAGGGGAGATCGAGATCTTTGAGGATCCTAAAAAGGCCGTTGAAGGCGCAAACGTGATATACACCGACACGTGGGTCTCGATGGGAGTTAAGGACGAAGAAACAAGGCTTAAGATCTTCCCTCCCTATCAAGTAAACCAAGAGCTTGTGGATCTTGCCAGCGAAGATGCAATAGTCATGCACTGTCAGCCCTGGTTCTTAGGTAGGGAGATAACTGAAGAGGTAGCCTACGGTCCAAGATCCGTGGCATTTGAACAGGCTGAAAACAGACTTCACACGGCCAAAGCCTTATTTAAAGCCATTCTGACACCTTAAAATGGTCTTAACATTTATATAGAGATTGATGCACTATATGTTATTGCCACGATGTCCCGGTAACGGGTCCGATCGGGATGACGGAAAATCCCGACTGGATGAAACCCGTCTTCCGATCGTGGCGACAACCTTAATGTGAGCGTGAGGAAAACCCCCGCAATGGGGGGCACCCTCACGCTTGAAAGAGCCCGAAAAACCCCCGTGCAGAGAAGGTGAGGCCTTGCGGCTAGAGACCGGTTGATCCTGCCGGAGGGAACCCCTATCGGGCTCGGACTAAGTCATGCAAGTCTGCCGAAGGCCCCCGCCTTCGGCGGCGAACGGCTCCGTAATACGCGGTCAACCTACCCTGGGGAGGGGGATATCCTCTGGAAACCGAGGGTAATCCCCCATAGGGGCGAAGTGCTGAGATGCCTTCGCCCCGAAAGTAGGCGGAGGGGTTATGGCTCCGCCCAAGCCCCAGGATGGGACCGCGGCCCATCAGGTAGTAGGTGGGGTAACGGCCCACCTAGCCGAAGACGGGTACGGGCGGTGAGAGCCGGAGCCCGGAGATGGCCACTGAGACAAGGGGCCAGGCCCTACGGGGTGCAGCAGACGCGAAAACTCCGCAATGCGGGAAACCGCGACGGGGCGAGCCCGAGTGCCTCCCTAAAAGGGAGGCTGTCCCCGAGCCTAAACAGCTCGGGACAGGAAGGGGAGGGCAAGGCTGGTGCCAGCCGCCGCGGTAAAACCAGCTCCCCGAGGGGTTCCCACGCATACTGGGCCTAAAGCGTCCGTAGCCGGCCCCGTAAGTCCTCGGTTAAATCCACCGGAAGACCGGTGGACTGCCGGGGATACTGCGGGGCTAGGGAC
>JAVCBX010000155.1:0-4082 GCA_037917635.1 Thermoproteota archaeon
GGGATCTTCTTGGTCTCATGGAGATTTGAAGATTTTGGAGGGGCGATAAGATCTGTGATAGGTCAGGATGTCAATTTACTTGGAAAACACGTGGACACGTTCTCCCCAATGACTTATCGCGCGATGTGCGGAAGGTCCATTGAATGGATAAAGGAAGTCGTTTCGTGGGTCTGGGAGAGAACAAGGAAGCAAGTCCTTCCCATAATTCAAGTTGCTGACGTACCGAGGGGCTTAACCATTAAGGAGATAAAACATGCTTCTGAAGCAGCTATAACGGCTGAGGGATCCTCGGGAGTAATAATCTTCTCAACAGCTCATTTGAAGAAGAGAAAGCTGAGGGAGATCTCTAAAGTGGAAAGAGTTTCAATTTGAACTGAAACCTTCATTGATCGGGCGTTCCTGGCTTTGGGCAAAGTTAGACTCCTTCCCCAAAGAGGAGTTAAAGATAATAGGCTTTGAAGACCTTAAGGCATAATCATGCGGTTAAGGACCAAGATTTGGAAGGTTAACAAGCGATTAGTGGATGTTGCAATGGGAAGGGACAAAGCTGACCTGGTCCTGAGGGACGCTACGCTTGTAGATGTCTATACAAAGGAACTTATCGAGAAGGTGGATGTTGCCATTAAAGGGGACAGAATAGCCTTGGTCGGAAAGGCCGATCGCACTGTAGGCCGGAAAACTACAGTGATTAACGTGGAAGGCAAGTATATAGCCCCTGGCTTCCTAGACGGACATGTACATGTGGAAAGCAGCATGGTTACTCTAACCCAGTTTGCCAGAGCCGTTTTACCTCGAGGAACAACCGCAGTCTTCGTGGATCCTCATGAGATCGCCAATGTGCTTGGCATAGAGGGAGTAAGGTTGATGATGGAGGAAACAAAGGGAATCCCTCTGAAGGTTTACTTCTGCATTCCTTCTTGTGTTCCAGCATCTTTACCCGAATTTGAGACTGCAGGAGCTGAAATAGCTCCCGAAGAAGTTGAGAAGGCCTTGGATTGGGAAGGCGTAGTAGCACTCGGGGAGGTGATGAACTATCCCGGGGTAATAGCTGGGGATGAGAAAATGCACTTGGAAATAGAGGCAGCCCTAAGGAAGGGGAAAGTCGTAGAGGGTCATTGGGCAGGATCAATTGGTCCAGATCTCTCCGCATATGTAGCTTCTGGGATAAGCTCTTGTCACGAGTCAACCACCAAGGAAGCAGGGCTTGAAAAAGCTAGACTTGGCATGTACACTATGATTAGGGAAGGATCCGCTTGGAAGGACTTGAAGGAGGTGATAAAAATTGTTACAGAAGCCAACATAGATGCCAGAAGGGTTTGCTTAGTGAGCGACGATAGGCACCCTGAGGACCTGTTATTCGAGGGCCACATGGACCACCTGGTCAGAAGAGCGATAGAGGAGGGAGTTGATCCTATCACTGCGTTCCAAATGGCAACCATAAACACAGCAGAGCATTTCAAACTTGATCATGAGATTGGAGCCGTATCTCCAGGGAAGTTCGGGGACTTGCTGGTTTTAGAAGAGCTTGATAGAGTTAAGATAGATCTTGTAGTAGCTGATGGAAGGCCCGTGGCAAGGGATGGAAGGTTACTAATCGAGCTCAAGCCCCATCCCTATCCCGAGCATGCTAGAAGGACTATGAGAGTGAGGAAGAGACCAACTCCCTCGGATTTCGAGATTAATGCGCCGATCAAGGAGGGAGTGGTTAAGGTTCACGTGATTGGAGTGCTTGAGGAAAAGGCAGTTACGAAGCACCTGATTGAAGAGCTAAAGGTCGAAAATGGAAAGATTCTGCCAGATTTAAGGGCAGATGTTGTAAAAGTGACGGTTATAGAGAGACATAAGGCCACCGGAAACGTCGGAAAGGGTTTTGTAAGGGGATTTGGATTAAAAAGAGGAGCTGTTGCCTCGACAGTTGCTCATGACAGCCACAACCTGATAGTTCTGGGGACAAATGACGGGGATATGGCTATGGCTGCCGACAAGCTCATAGATGTTGGAGGAGGGATGATCGCAGTCTCAAATGGGAGGATCTTGGGGATCGTAGAGCTTCCAATAGCTGGTTTGATATCGGATGAGCCCATAGAGGAGGTGGCTGAGAAGGTAAAGAGGCTTGAAAGGGCTTGGAGGGCGCTTGGATGTGAAATGGCATCGCCATTCATGACCATGTCCCTTCTTGCCCTACCAGTGATACCTGAGCTAAGGATAACCGATAAAGGTCTGATAGACACTGTGAAATTCGAGAGAATTGACCTAATTGCCAAATGAATCTGAATTCTCTGGCTCATTTAGCTTTATTAAAGTCCAACGTTGCAGCTGGTGACACTATTCATTTTAAATGATCCCTTTCTTGGTGCAAGGGAGCCCTTTACTGAGAGGGAGAGGAACTTGCAAAGCGATAAGGAGATCACCGAGGCCTTAGAGCTCATAACAAGGTTGGAGGAAGCCAGGTCTCTTAGAAGACTTATGGGAATAGAGCTCTCTGTGGTTCCTCCATGGATCGTTAAGGGACTTGCGACAGCAAGCAGATACGATCATTCAATTCATGTTGCTCATCTCTCGCTTCTAGCTGGAATAAAGCTTGATCTTGACCCAACGCTTCTTTCCATCTCAGGTCTTCTTCACGATGCGGGGTGCGGACCTTTTCCCCACATCTCAGATGAGCTCATGAGGCTCCTAACTGGACGTGAGCACCCAAACAACGTGAGATTTGCCTTGGAAAAAAGCTCAGATAACGAACTGAAGCTGATAGAGGAATTTGGGTTGAGCTGCTACGAGATATTCAGGATTATAGAAGGGAAGCACGAGTATTCCCCCCTAATAAACGGCGAAATGGATCTTGACAACTTAGACAACGTTTACAGGTACATAGCCACCATGCCATCCCTCCCTCTAGGAGAACCCAGCTACAAGCCCTCAGAAATATTTTCTTCTTTAAATTTCTCTGAGGGTAGGCTCGAGGTGGATGAAGATCTAAGAAATAGGTGGGAGAGGGATAGGGAAAAGGTTTACAACTTCTTAGAGAACCACGAGGGTAACATGACCTCATGGATTATGCTAAGCAGAGCGATGAGGCTACTGATGGACGAGATCGATGAAGAGTTCCTGATGCTAACCAACAGGAAGGCCTTTTCCTTCATCTCATCTAGGCTTCCTGAACTAAGCGTTAACTTGCTAGAGGGAGGGTTTAAACTCCTCTCGAACCTAGAAGCTAGCGATCTCGGCCCTGAGATTAGGCCTTTGGTTGGAAGGGATCGTGCGGATTGGTCCAAGATAAAAGAAATTGAGGACCAGATCTGCTCTGAGCTAGGGCTTGAGAGTTGGTGCTTGGGAATGGAAATACTGGCCTCGAAGGCAAAGCCTTCAAGGAAGGGCGATAAAGTGTGGAAGCTTTATCTGGCCTCAATTGAGGATGATGAGAGGGTAAGGAAGGCTTGGAGAAGGAATATAGGCCTAGAATGAAGTTTAAAGCTTGTTCCTAAATTTTCTAAGGAGAGAAAACCAGAAAAGGCTTTCTTGCTTTGCTCTCTCAAGTTCTGAGTCAAAACCGGCTTCTGTAAGATATCCATCCCATCTCCTAAAGTAATCCCACAAGATAGAGCTGTTGCTTGCTTCTGAGAGGAAGTAAAGAAGCCTAACGTGAAGTCTGTGGTACCTTTCGCTTGCAATTCCGTGGAAGATCGAGTAGCTCTCGTCACTGTGGCTGTAGAAAACGGAGTAGGCGGACCAGCCACTCACGCCCCACTTAGCAAGGTTTTTAACCTCATACTTCGGCAAAATGCACTCGAGAGTAAAGATTCCTTCATTAAATGCTAGAAGAGCCCTTTCATCTCCGATTAGCTGACTGTATATCCAAAGACCCTTGAGCGAGAGCATGAAACCATTTAGAACTAGATCGAAGGGAGCATTTGAGTACTCCAAGTAAAAAGGACCGCAATTCAGGTTCAATCTAAAACAATCGGTCCCAGAAGGAACGTAAAAAGAGTTGGCTAGGAGCCTCGCTGCCTTCAAGAATTCTTTCTCGCCGCTGAGGTGATAGGCAAGTGCAAAATAGGCTGAGCCTATTCCCTGAGATATGGAAG
>JAVCBX010000135.1:0-4053 GCA_037917635.1 Thermoproteota archaeon
CTCCAGAAGTTGTCAGAAGGAAGATATGGAACGCATTCACTGGAGGCATGCCAACGATAGCTGAACAAAGGGAAAAAGGAGGAAATCCAAGCATATGTCCCGTTTTTCAGTATTTCGTCTTTATTTTTGAGGAAGATGATAGGAGGCTGGAGGAAAGAAGGCAAAGGTGCTTATCTGGAAATCTTCTGTGTGGGGAATGTAAGGAAGACCTTATAGGCAGGATAGTCAGTTTTCTAGAGGAGCATCAGCATAGAAGAGAGAGAGCAAAGAACTTATTGGACAAGTTCCTCCTGAAGGAAAAGTCTGATAGTTGAAAAGATGGTGGTTTTGTTGAAAGATTTGGAAAAAAGGGTTTTAGAAGCTCTAAAGAAGGTGTATGATCCAGAATTGGGGATAAATGTCGTCGATTTGGGTCTAGTAAGGGCAGTAGAGATCTCAGAAGGCCCCATCGTGAAAATAAAGATGACAACGACATCTCCTGGGTGCCCTATGGCTTTTTTAATGCTTGGAATGGCTAAGAAAAGCGTTGAAAATGAGATGCCTGAGGTCAAGAAGGTTAGCGTAGAACTGGTCCTCGACCCCCCATGGACTCCGCTAGATCTCACGGAAGAGGGAAGAAAGCAGCTAAAGAAGAGGCTGAAATACGATCCTGTCGAGCTTTATTTGAAAAGACTTGGAAAATGAGTTTAATCAACCCTTAACCTCATGAGCGGTACCTGCTTTTCCACCTCAAACCCCGCTGACTCAAACGGACAGAGGTATCTTGCCCATGAGAGGGTCCTTAATTCTTCTATTTCGAGGTCTTTTGCTATGGTAAGCGTGGCGCACAAAGCATCAAAGATCTCTCCAGGTCCGGAGGCTGGTGCTCCGTAGAATGTCAAGTGAGATGTTTGATTAAGAAAGGAAATGATGGATATGAATTTGAATCTTCCAACCTTTATTGTATAGGCCTTGTTCTTAGGCTTGCCACTTTCTTGAAGCAACACAGCCCATGCTAACCTTCCAGGTCTAACCTTTCCTGAGATTAAAGCCAGATCGGTTGGATATCTCTCAGAAACGCCTTCTTTCACCTTAGCAAGGGAGAATAATCTCTTTGGTTCAGTTTTCAACATCATCTGATTTGCCATAGTCGTCTTAAAGCCTAAAACCTCAAGCTCTTCGATTTCTTCATTAATAGGCACGTGATCCAAGAAGGAAAATCCCCAGGATTTAGCCATACTTTTACAAGCCCTTAGAAGCTCTCTTTTAACAGCCCTGTCCTCTTTCAATGATGCCAGATTCTTCAAAAACACATGTGGGCCTGCAACGCTTAGATCCGATTGTGGTATTATTTCAGCCTCCCCTAGTATGTCCCCTTCCTCCTCAACGACAAGTACCTCTCCCCCTATACCTCTAATTATCTCAAAGTACTCTTTGTAGCTTTTAAGGGCATTTTTTAACTCTATAAAGCCAGCTAAGCCTGTTTCCACGATTGTTTCGAAATCTCCTTTTCTAGCCGGTCTTACTCTCAACTCTTAACTCAATATTGAGAGACATCAACATCTAAAATTCTTTCTGAGAGAAGCGGAGAGGACGTGTTGGTAAGAACCTTCTTAATAATCCCTTCTTAACAGCTTTTAAACAAGGGAAAACAGGTGAGTGCTGTCATGTTGAGCGATAAGAAGATAAAGGAACTCATTTCTTCAGGAAAACTGGTTATAGATCCTTTAAGGGAGGACTCAATCCAGCAAAACGGAGTTGATTTCAGGATGGGAGGGGAAATAGCCCTCTTAAAGGAGGAAGAATCTGCGCTTGACCTGACAGATCCCGAGGTTGATAGGTCATTTTACGTCATGGACTTGAGCGAGAAAGGAGTTGTAATTGGACCAAGAACCTCTTTCCTCGTTCATACTGAGGAGTTCATCTCTCTTCCAGTTAATCTGGCTGCCTTATGTGGATTAAGAAGCACATTTGCCAGGTTTGGATTTATTTCTCCCCCTACGGTTGTAGATGCTGGTTTTAGCGGGCAGCTTACCATTGGAATTTTTTGGGCTGGAGCTAGACCTGTGAGAATCTATCCAGGAATTCGTTTCTTGCACGTCGTATTCTTCGAAGTATCGGGAGGGGTTGAGCTCCCCTACTTTGGACATTATCAAGGGCAGAGGGGCGTGAGGTTACCAAAGCCCCTTGAGAGGGATGTTGAGCATGTTAAGGAGGGTTGAAACGGTTGGCTCTGATGCCGTAATATATCTTGCAGCAAGGATTTCAAGGACTTCTAAGGATCCAAAGAGGATTTTAGAGGAACTTAGAGATCAAGAGAGGGTGAGGCGTCTAATAAAGAACCTGTTGGCTTTAGGACATTATTCGGTGTTTGAACACTCATTTGTGAGGGTATACCTGGATTGTGAGTTTGGGAAACTCAGAGAGATTTTCTTTGATCTCAAATACGTGGAACTAAGCTCCAGTGAAGAAGGAGCAATCATCTCTTTTAACTTAAGAACTGCCTTAGAAATGCTTAGCTCGAATTGCGATTTCCTAAAGGACCTCGCAAAAATGAGCATCTCCTGCTTCCCGATTCTAGCATCTGCGTTGGAAATTAAAACAGAGGGACGTCCAGAGCTCAAGCTAGATCTAACCAATTGGATAGAAGAAGGTGGAATCCGAATTTATTCGGTTATTACCTCAGATCATCCAAATGAGAAGCACGCTTTTTTCGCTTTTTTAGTTGAAGGCGTAAGCAGGGTTTGCAGCCATCAGTTCGTTAGACATCGAACTCTGAGCTTCACCCAGCAGAGTCAAAGGCACGTAAAACCTCAGGATTTCTTCCTTCCATGGAGGCTTAAACCAGAAGCTTCCCGGCTTATGTTAGATGGAATCGAGTCCTCTTTTAAGCTATACGAGAAACTGCTCAAGATGGGGGTCAAGAAAGAGGATGCTAGGTACATTTTGCCTCAAGCAACTTCAACGAGACTCTTTGTAAGCGGAAGGAAGAGCGCATGGAATCACTTTCTTGATTTGAGGCTTGACCCTTCAGCTCAAGCTGAGATAAGGGAGGTCGCTCAGATGATCTCCTACTTTATCAGGAAGGGAAAACCTAAAAGTGGGGGCGGCTTAGATGAAGTGGGTTAAAGCCTCTGCTCCCTCACAGGCCTTTCTTTTTGGGGAGCACGCAGTCCTTTATGGGAAACCTGCCCTAGCTGCTGGAGTAGACTGCAGAACTAGGGTTTTGGCCATTGAGCGGGGAGGAAAAGAGGTTCTAATCACTTCATCTGCGTACTCTGAGCCATTTAGGGGGATCTTGCTAGAAGACGGAGTGAGGGGAAAGGGAAATCCAGAGTTAGAACCAATTGCTCTTGGGATTGCAAGGCTATTCAGTCTTTTAAACAGAAGGAAGGGTTTGGAGATAAGAATAGATTCCTCAGTTCCGATAGGAAGCGGAATGGCCAGTTCTGCAAGCGTGGGGGCTGCAGTATCCAAGGCCGTTTCCCTCCTATTAGGGAAAGAGTTAAAAGGAGATTCTCTCTTAGAGGCAGTCTATGAGTTTGAGAGATTAATACACGGAAAAGCAAGTAAAACAGGGCCTGCTTGTGCCGTGTATGGGGGGTTAGTTTGGGTAGAATGGGCGGGGAGCGAAATGAAGGTTTCCACCCTTAAACAAGAAAGCGACCTCCCCCTAGTTATGATATGCAGTGGAGAATCCACGAAAACTAAGGAGATGATAGAAAGGGTTTCAAAGCTTAGATTAAAGCACAAAGACGTGGTAGACAGAATTTTGGATGTTATAGCTTCTGTAACGCTTGCTGGAAGAAAGGCGGTTCTCGAAGGTGATTTGAAAACCGTTGGGACTTTAATGAATGTGAATCATTGGCTTCTCTCGGCTTTAGGGGTCTCAACACCAGAGCTAGATGATGTTGTGAGAGTAGAAGACGATTATAATAGAATATAGTAATAATCGCCCTACCTTTAGGGTTTCTTCTCAAAAATATGTTTTTTAGAAAACAACTTTACTCACGTATCTATCTTTCATTGCGAAATGAATCCTTTTGGAAATACTCTTCATTTCACATAAGATAA
>JAVCBX010000172.1:0-4041 GCA_037917635.1 Thermoproteota archaeon
TGATGAACCATCGGAGCTTCTTCCGAACCACAAGCGCCGGCAGACAGAGCAGATTCATCCTCAGCCACCGGATGCTCTTTGAACGGAACTCTGGGGGCAGCAGAAACCGCTTAAACCAGTTGAGGATATTGTAAGCCAGACACACTAACTGGACATAGAAGGCATTCCCATAGAAGTTTAAGCTCGGTAGTTTGTCGAGGTTAAAACCCAGTTTCGACTCCTTGATATGGCCCTCTACGGTGGCTCTGTGGTTGTAAAAGCGCCAGCAGCTTTCAGCATCCAGCTCCCCATAGCCGATGTTGGTCACATAGAACCGATAGGTCTCCAGATACTCCGGCTGTAAGGGCTCTCCGAGAAGGTCCCGCTGTTTGGGATCATAGTCCGGGTTGGGCTCTTTGAGGATGATCAAACGACGGTATCTGTCCCAGGTGCCGTAACGGTAGTCTATCTCGGTGATGAAGAAAAGCTTGTTCTGGTCATCCTCTGCTGTAGAGGAGATGGGTTTAAAATCCTTTAACCCCCGAGCCAGGGCCTTCAGATCGGCGGTGGCCCGGGCAGCACAGATATATTTGAGGCCCTTACCCTCCAGGTATTCAAAGATATCCTCGGAGAAGAAGCCCTTGTCTATGCGCACGAAGGTGGGCTTGTAATTGGAGGGAAGCGCCGCTATGACCGACTCAAAGAAGCTTCCCAAATCCGTGGTGCAGTGGGTGTTGCCCGGCCGGAGCTGGGCCTTGATCCAGTCGCCACCTTTGGCGATGAAGGCGGCAAGGATCTGAAAACAGGGTCGCCCCCTCTTATGAGGGTTATATCCTATCTGGGCTCCTTCCTGTTTGCCATAGACGGTGGCGGTGGTCATGTCGAGATCGATCCCGATCTCAACGGTCTTCTCCGTCTGATTACAACGGGCAAGGCCCTTGTGGTTGACCCGTTCCAGGGCATCGACGTTCTCACGGGTGGCGGCTGCCAGTCGTTTTCGGATGTTACCTTCATCGGGCAACTGGTCAACCCCCAGGGCCCGGGCAAGGCCCATGTCACTTATGAAGGGATAAAGCAACAAAAATATGCTCAAATTTCAAAGAATTGTTACACCATATAGTGGAGAGATTCCGGATTTAGGTTAAAGTCTTTACTTGGTGCAAAAATTTTACAAAAGTTGAGCGCTTTAAGGAGGAAGTAATCCTCTATGGAGATATTATTTATATCCGATGTTTTTCCTCGTTTCCATGCTCCAGGTGGGTCACCCACAAGGGTGTATTGCCTTATCCGAGAGCTTGCTAAAAGACATCGTGTAACCCTTCTCAGCACGAGATGGCCTGGTGTTGAAGTTAATCCTTCGAGTTTAAAGGGAATATGTGATAAAGTAGAGTTCTATGACTTTTGCGATAAGTCACCTATAGGTAAGGATAAGAGAATATTGGAGAAGCTGATAGGAAGGGGCAATAAAGAACGACTTAGGGAATTATATCACCTTCTATTTGAATATCCTCAAACTGTCCAGAGTACACTTCGTCACCTTCCCAATTTCCGAAGGAAGCTTTCACAACTTGATC
The DNA here is from genome assembly GCA_037917635.1 of Thermoproteota archaeon. Lineage (GTDB taxonomy): Archaea > Korarchaeota > Korarchaeia > Korarchaeales > Korarchaeaceae > QMVU01. The sequence continues at coordinate 1,554 of JAVCBX010000172.1, forward strand.
TCGATCAGTTCAACCTTGTCCAGATAGAGGTATCAAACATTGCTTATCGAGGGGTTGAGGTTAGAAAGATAAGGCCGGATATTCCCCTTATTATAGATCTACATGATGTGGATTCATTGATAGAATATAGGAACTTTAAAAATGCTCATGGATTAAGGTGGAAGACCTTTTCTTTCTTTGAGTGGAAAAAGATGGTCCACTATGAGAAGAGAATATATAGACTCTTTGATAGATGTTTAACTGTCTCAGAGGAGGACAAGAGATTATTGCTCTTTATCTCTCCAAATACGGATGTCTCCGTAATCCCAAACGGTGTGGATACAGAGTTTTTTAAAAATTCGAATCCTGATTCATGGGAGCCTAAGACGCTTTTCTTTGTGGGAAGCAGTTGGCCACCGAACGTGGATGGAATTCTGTGGTTTTGTAAGGAAATTTTCCCTTTAATTAAACGGGAAGTCCCCGATGTCAAATTCTACATCATAGGAGGGATAGGCAAAGATGAAAGGATAAGATCGTTATCCGACGAGAGAATTATAATAACAGGGTACGTTGACGACGTGAGGCCCTGGATGGAAAAGAGCGCTATCTCCATAGTGCCTATGAGACTCGGTGGAGGGACGAAGGTCAAGATCCTCGAAGCACTCTCCATGGAAAAGGCGGTTGTCTCCACAAGTATAGGTTGTGAGGGGATAGAGGTAACAAATGGTGAGAATATCATTATTGCCGATACTCCTCAGGACTTCGCTAAGGCCGTTATAACTTTGTTCAAAGATGCAAGACTGTGCAGAAGGTTGGGAAACAATGGAAGAAAATTGGTTAAGGAAACTTACGATTGGAAGATTGTAGGAAACTGTTTAGAGGAGGCTTACAAGGAGACTCTGGCGAAAAAGTTCAAGAAATGGAGTTAATACTTCTTATTGAGCTTTGTTGAGCAAATGGAACACTACTAAGGCCGATCTTTTCACTTCACACCAAAGGGCAGGGTATTGTTCCTATAGCAACGCAAATCTTGAATTAGAAGAAACATAGAGTCACCGTTTTCTAAAGTGATGATTAGGGACCATGGGGTTGGTGTACAGATTTATATGCTTACCATTTGGTTAAGATCGGATATTATTCCAAATCTGCTGCAGCTCCGATCGAAAGAGGTGCTGAATTTTACCTTAAAAGGCGAGGTCCTTACATTTACAGCCGATGAAGGTGATTACCAGGTCAATCTACAAAAGGTGTAGAGCCTTGGAAAAAGTAGCTTATTTACTGGATGTATTTCCCCAGCTTTCCGAGACCTTTATCCTGAATGAGATCGTCCAGCTGATGAATAATGGAGTTAAAGTTGCCATATTTTCCCGAAAGAAGCCAAGGGAGAAGATACACCATGCCAAGGCAGAGGAGTTGATGAAACAGACCCGCTATCTGTCGGAAAACGATGTATCTAGATTGAAGAAAATTTGGCTGCATCTATACTTTTTTATAACTTCACCGATCAGGTATTTGAAGACTTTCCTCTTCTCGTACAGGAACAGTTCTTTTTGGCACTTTAAACAGTCTGTCATCTATGCAAAAGAAATTAAGAGCTTGGGAGCACAGCACATCCATTCCCATTACGCAGCAAGCACCGCCACCGAGTATGCGATGTTGGTCTCGATGTTAAGTGGTATCCCTTATACCTTCACTGCCCATGGATGGTACGACATTTTCACATATCCACCTTCTGACTTTAACCTTCGGGCGGAAAGGGCGAAGGCAGTCGTTACGGTATCAAATTTCAACAGAAATTATATCTTGAAGCGTTTTAATATACCATCAGAAAAAGTTTACTCTATCCATTGTGGCATAGATATCTCGTTCTTCAACAATCTACGTCATATCGAAAAAGATGAGAAGCTTATCCTATCTGTAGCCAGATTGCACCCTGTTAAAGGGCTCGATTATTTGGTTAAAGCCTGTGATATCCTTAAGAATAAGGGCCTTAGTTTCAAATGCGTTATAGTAGGAGAAGGTTCGGAAAAGGAGAATTTGAGGAAGTTGATCCTCCAGCGGGAACTTAAAAGCTATGTAGAGTTAGCCGGGGCTAAGGTCCAAGATGAAATTTTGAAGTACTATCATAAGGCAAGGATCTTTGTCCTCCCAAGTGTGACGGAAGGGTTGCCTGTTACTCTTATGGAAGCAATGGCCTGTAAAATACCCGTTGTTGCCACAAAGATATGTGGTATTCCGGAGCTTGTGGAAGATGGAGTAAACGGCTTTCTCGTTCCTCCTAAGGACCCTCAGAGGTTGGCAGATGCGATAGAGGTTCTGCTGAAGGACTCCGAACTCTGCCGGAGGTTTGGGGAAGAGGGACGACGGAAGGTGGAGAGGGAATTCAACCTGGAGAAGCAGGTGAAAAAGCTTATAGAGCTTTGGGAGAGCTAAATGGGCGGCATATTCGGCATCTTCAACTTTGAAAGGGAGAAGACAATCGAGCTATCTTCGCTTCAAGGTATGGGGG
>JAVCBX010000038.1:0-4031 GCA_037917635.1 Thermoproteota archaeon
AAACAAGCTGGATGTGCTTTCAGAATTATCAGAAAGATGGAGGAACGCCCTTGAAATGGGCGAGCTCAACGACTTAATAAGTGAAATTTCTCAGAAAACCGGCTGCTGTAGCAGAACTATAAAAATAGATCTCGAGAACATTTCAACTCTACTCGACCCTGATGTCATCTCAATTTCCCTTGAGCAATCTCTTCCGGGCGGAATCGAATCACTAGATGCCTTCATAGAAGTGGAGCCAGGCGAGATGTATAGATGCATGCCAGCAGGACCAATACTCATAGTGGGTCATGGGAAAAGTCTGCTTAAATTTGTACTAGCTGGAATACTTTCCCTCATGACCAACAACTTCACCCTCCTGAGGCCATCAGAGGAGAATTTTGAAGCAGTTTTTGCCCTATTTAAGATGCTAAAGGGGATTTCGAGGGAAGAAACACCAATTGCAGAAGTAGCTAGGGAGATGAGCAACGCAGCTTTCATCTTTTACGATGAGCTTGAGGGGCCAATAATGCAATACCTAATTAAAAGGGGAAAGCTGGGGGTCATCAGCTTTTGGGGAGATAGGGAGACCCTAACTAAACTAAGGAGAATGGCTTCAGAGAATCAAAACCAACCTAGGATATGCCCTATGCTTCCAATGACAAGCTACGCAATAATACATCATGGTACTGACACAAGCAAAGCTGCGAGGGCATTGGCTGAAGCGCTTGTATACTTCGATCAGCAGCTTAGCAGTTCCCCTGCAGAGGCTTGCTTCATAGGGAGCTTTGAATCAGCAAAGAAATTTGGAGAAGAGCTTGGAAAGGCCCTTAAAGACTTAAGCAGAGAATTTCCGGTGAAGAAATCCGAGAAAGAGAAGATCTTAATTCAAAGAGCTAGAAAAAAGCTTAGAATGGCTGGTTCCTACGTAATAGTTCCCCCTGATAGGGGACCTGATTGGACTGTGGTGATAAGCAGAGGTAAAAGTGGCTTGGACGACGTATTTCCTAGCTTGAAGGAGTTCAAAATGGGAGTTAGGAGAAGGTTCATAGAAGTAATCTCGGTCGAATCTGAAGGAGAAGTTGTTGATAGGTTAAGCGTTTTGAAGAATAAAGAGCCTTTTAACGGGATAATGGGGGTTCAGACAGTCGGTTTAGCGGTTCCAGATGCAGTTTTTGAGATCTTAACTCCCATGTTGGCCGAAATAGGGGTTAGAAGAATTGTTCCAATCGAAGAAATGCATTTGAGGTCTCCAATAGAGCCCTTAGACGGAAAGCATATAGCAACAGAATTTGTTAATATTTTGTACGTTAGAAGGGGCTAAATTCCGCTTCCACATCCTGAGTTGCTCTCAGGGTCTTTCAAGGACCTTTGCTTAACTTTATTACTATAGTCATTCAAAAAGAAAAGGTCGATCATGACAGGCGTTGATATCTCTCTGATGATAACAGGAGATGGTATAAGGCAGGCAGGCTTTCTTTTCAGCCGAACTTGTGCTAGAGGAGGACTTCACACGTTTTCAATGTTTAACTACCCATCTCTAATTAGAGGAGGACATAACTTCCACCTCGTAAGGGTATGCGATAGGGAAGTCCATTCTCATAGGAGGCCAATTGATTTTCTGCTTGCGTTAAATCAAGAAGCCGTAAAAAGGCACGCACAGCATCTTTCTCAGGATGCAGCACTAATTTACGATCCTGATTACGTAAAAGAGATTCCTGAGGTGAGATCAGATCTTTTACAGCTTCCAATCCCGTTAGGAAGCATGGCAAGAGAGGTAGGAGCCCCCTTAATAACCAGAAACTCTGCTGGGCTTGGAGCAATCTTCTCTTTGCTGAAATATGACCTAGACTTGTTTCTAAGCGTCATTGAAGATCAGTTTAAAGCTAGGAGGGAGGTAGCTGAAATGAACAAGACTCTCGTTAAAAAAATATTATTTCGTCAGGGAGGATCTAAGAAACAAATTCAAGCTTGAGCTAAAGCCCGTATCAAGGGAACGAAGGCTGGTACTTACCGGAAATGATGCAATTGCTTTGGGAGCTTTAAAGGCAGGAATGAAGTTCTTCGCAGCTTATCCTATAACTCCTGCGTCCCCAATTCTGCACCTCCTAGCAGCTCTTCAAAGGGACGCTGGAATAGTTGCATTGCAGGCCGAAAGCGAACTTGCAGCAATAATCATGGTAATTGGAGCTTCTTACGCAGGAGTTAGGGCGATGACTGCGACTTCAGGAGCAGGATTCTCCTTAATGACAGAGGCCTTGGGCCTCGCTGGCATGTCCGAAACTCCCATAGTGATAGTCCTTGCACAGAGATACGGGCCTAGTACGGGTTTAGCCACGTATACTGCCCAGGCAGACCTTAGATTTACCATACATGCGTCCCATGGGGAATTTCCAAGGGTTATAGTTGCACCTGGAGATGTTGAAGAGGTCTATCGCCTCACCATCGAGGCTTTCAACCTGGCGGAAGTGTTTCAAGTTCCTGTTATAATACTTTCCGACAAACACCTCTCTGAGAGCTTCAAGACTACTAGCTCTCTCTGAAGAGGTAAGAATAGATCGTGGTAAGCTGATATTGGATGTGTGGAATGAAGGCACTCAATACAAAAGGTATCTGATCACGGAGTATGGAATATCTCCTAGAGCGGTGCTGGGGGTTATAGAAGCAATTGTGAAGCAGGATGGTTCGGAGCACAACGAGTATGGCCTTGCAGTTTTTGAGGCAGAGAATGCTAGGAGAATGCAAGACAAGAGGATGAGAAAGTTGAGACTTTTAAAGGAAGAGATCTCGAAACTGGACCCTGTTAAAATTCATGGAGCAGAGCATGCAGAAGTAACCGTTCTAGGCTGGGGCTCAACGAAAGAAGCCATTTTAGAAGCTCTTATTCTCCTAAAGGAGAGAGGGATAGAGGCGAAGTTCGTGCAGGTTTTGTATCTCTGGCCATTTCCGAACGCAGAAGTAAAGAGAGCATTAAACAACTCTAGGAAGCTGATCTTAGTTGAAAACAATAGGACAGCTCACTTGGTAGCTTACTCAAGGAATTCCTTTACTTAGAACCTGAAGAAGTGATCCTGAAGTACGATGGGAGGCCCTTCTTCCTGGAGGAAATAGCGGATAGGATCGAGGAGGTGATATAGTTGGAGCTGAGGGATCTGAACACTGATGCTCAGATAACCTGGTGTCCCGGTTGTGGCAACTTTGGCGTGCTTCAAGCCTTCAAAGAGGCTCTAGTGTTAGGCCTAAGGAGAGAGCAAGTAGTTATCGTCTCCGGGATAGGATGCCATGGAAAGATGACCAATTACGTAAACGTGAACAGCTTTCACGTGATTCACGGAAGGGTTCTTCCAGTCATGACGGGAATAAAGCTAGCAAATCCAGATCTATTTGTGGTAGGATTTGCTGGAGACGGCGATGCATATGCCATAGGGATGGGCCATCTACCTCGCGCCATAAGGAGGAACATAGATGTTACTTACTTAGTCCACGATAACATGGTTTTTGGGCTCACAACCGGTCAAGCGACCCCAACAAGCCCGCTGGGATTTAAGACGAGATTAACCTCCTTTGGCTCACCGAAGGAACCATTGAATCCTATAGCACTTCCTCTATCATTGAGGGCAAGTTTCGTGGCTAGAGGATTTCCAGGAAGGCTTCAACACCTAAAAATGCTGATAAAGCAAGCCATTCAGCATCATGGCTTTGCGATCATAGACATCTTGCACTCTGCGTCGTCTTCAACAATACTTGGAGTTCTACAACGAGAGGGTGTACGAGTTAGAGAAGGAAGGGCATGACCCATCCAATTGGAAGGAAGCGTATGAGAAGGCTCTTGAGTGGGGAGAAAGGATACCAATAGGTCTTTTTACAAAGAAGAGAAGCCAACACTGACTGATCGCCTTCCACAACTCTTAGGAGAGCCACTTGTGAGGAGGTCCCTTGAGATTGACATCAACAGGTTCTTAGAACAATTCAGGTGATGCAGACCTGTCCAAAAGGTTGATATAATTTGTTGCTCGTCTCATGAACGAAGTGGATATAGATAGGAGGATAGAGCT
>JAVCBX010000114.1:0-13828 GCA_037917635.1 Thermoproteota archaeon
TTAGGGGAAGGTCTCTGTCGGGGCAGCTTGAATATGCAAATAAGAGGGGATGCAAGCTCGCCGTTCTGCTCGGAAAGAGGGAGATAGAGAGAAAATCGGTCAAGCTAAGAGATCTGGACAGCGGTGAAGAGTTTGAAGTTCCCTTAAACGAGCTTGTACTTGAGATAAAGAGCAGATTTGTCTAATTCAGATCTTAACAGCTTGATTTCAGCCGTGAGAAGATTAAAATAGACAGATTATATATTATGAGTGGCCGGGGTAGCCGAGTGGTAAGGCGGCTGGCTGCAGACCAGCAGATCCCGGGTTCGAATCCCGGCCCCGGCTTTGTCTTGATTGAATTTAAGGAAAACTAGCTCTCATTTCCCTATCTTCAAGCTGTAGTCTAAAGTTAAAACGAAGGAGCTAGCTTTGGATGCTTTAAGGATCCTTTGTGGACAACTCCTCTTTTTGTGTGAGAGCTTTGCTTGAGCCTTCCCGTAAAGAAGGAAAAAACAACTAATATGATGGACCGGGCGGGATTCGAACCCGCGACCTCCGCTTTTCGCAAGCGACAATCCGTCGCTTTAGTGCGAGAGCGGCGCGCTACCTGGCTGCGCTACCGGCCCAGATTTTCTCCCATTTACGGAAATAAAAAGTTATCAGCTCGTCTCATACCTTAGCAGAGCTGCTATTCCGCCTAGAGCTCTGAGCTGCTCGCCCCATTCAGTCTCGCTTGATATAACGAAGACTTCAGCAGATGTTGACTCGGCCAAAGTCGATATGTAATCAATTATCTCCTCCTTCTCCACCTCGAAGGTCGTGGATTCGCAATTAGGGCAGGGTTCTGAACTCTCCAACGATTTAAGCTCCTCCTCCTTCAACAACTTCTCCTCCTGAAAGGAGCAGCCTTTGCAGGTTCGCTTAACATGAAAGTAATCCAGATCGTTGAGAACTACCACCATCTCGGCAGCTCCGCTCATAAGAGACCTTAATACCTCCCTCAGCCCGTATGCCACCATATTAGGATTTCTAGCAAGCGCTCTGAAGATTTTATCCACAGCTTCCTTCTCCTTAACAAGAGCAGCTCCTTTCAAGACGTCCTTTGATCTTTCAATGAGCTCTCTAAGTCCCCCCTCCCCTGAGTAAGACGTTGGGATGTTTGCAATAACCTTAGACTTCAACCTGTAGTCCAAGTAGTTCCCCTGTTCGAATAGCTCCCTAGCATCGCCAGGACCCCCTATTATTATTCCTTTAAGCTCGTTCAGATACGGAATAAGGGCCTTGTTTGCGGCTTCACCGAACTTCTTGAAGAACTCATGTACCTTCTCCTCCCTGATCCTCTCAAATCTCCTCTGAGACCACCCTCCAGCGCTGTGCTTTGGCGGAACGTCGGATGAAACCTTGCTTACAATTGAGTAGTTAGCTCCCCTCAAAATGGCTATGGCTCCTCCTCCTCTGTCCAGAACTAGAAGGCCATAGACGTCCTTCTCCTTTACCATCTCCTCCAGAGGCTCTACGTAGAACCTTTGATCGCAGATGTACATGAAGGACCTTACCGGCTCGGGGGGCTCTAAAGCATACATCTCAATCTTCTCAGTCCCTCTAACTGGTCCTTGGGGTATTGCGCCGCAAAACAAAACCAATCCATTTGGAGGAGTCTTCTTGTAAAGCTTCAGGTATTGAATTAACTTCTCTATGGAGGCTTGAACGTTCTTCCTTGTAAGCTTGTCCTTTATGTTTCCTGCTTGATCCTGCTCATGCCTGAGGTAGTTTCCAACTTCAAATATGTTTCTTCCCGGAGGAATGTAAAGAGAGATGAGTTCGGTCCCTCTTCCCTTCTTCTCCTTTAGCATCTTTATCAGCTTCTTGAACCTGTACCTCGATATCGAACTTGACTTCATCCTCTTCCCTGTACCTCCTTCCTAAGCTTACCTCACGACATGTTGGGCCACGCATTTAAAAACTGAAGCTCGGCAAGGCTAGGTGAGCTTTCCCACGTATATATTATCCTTATCCCCTATGATCCTGACTCTAACCTCTGAACCTAGTGGAAGCTTTGCTGCATTAAGTATCATTAAGCTCCTCCTCTTAGCGACAGCGAGGGCTTCCCCTCTCCTCCATCCTGGCCCCACGATTCTAGCAACTACTGTTTGATCGACCTTCATAGGATTTGGAAGCTTTGGAGCGCGGTGTATGTTGAAATCTTCTGGTCTCAGGATCAATTTTAAACCAAATTCTGACTCAAGACTCTCAAGTGAACGGTAAAAACTCCTCCAACTCATGGGTTTAACGTTTCTAGGTTTCCTTCCAAGCCTGTGGGGTATGTATTTCTGAATTCCAAGCGGAGGCCACTTCTTCCCAGCTCCTATGGATGTTGCGAACTCTATCAAGTCTAAGATATCCTTATCGTTCATCCCAGGTATCCAGACGGGAGCTATAAGCAGGTCCATGTTTGTGTTCTCAACCACGATCTTAGCCATCTTCTTGACAAAATCTACATCGTAAAAAGGAGAACCGCTCAGAAACCTAGCTTTTTCTGGATCTAGGGAATCTATGCTCAGGTTTATCCTATCAAGGCCTGCCTTCTCCATCTCATAGATCTTCTCCTCGGTCAGGAGGTGCCCATGGGTCTGTATCGATATTACCTTGACCCTTGGATCCTCTTTCAACCTTCCAATAAGCTCTGTCAGATGTGGGTATGTAAGAGGATCGCCAACGGTATCTATGTGGGCTTCCAAATCATCGATCCCTTTGAAGTCCGCTAGTTCCTCAAAACAAGCGATTAAGTAGTTCAAATCCACCAAATACTCAGCAAATCTTGTCTTTGAGTTCGGCCCAGCGTCTGTTGAGCAGAATATGCATGAGAGAGGGCACATGGAAGTAGGCCTGACCTGAATCACGTTAGTTCCCCTATCTATTAACCCAAATGGGATCGAACCTATGAGAGGAACGTTGCTTTCCCAGGAAATCTTGAAAAGAGAGGTACTAGGTGAAAGGAATTGAGCCTTGAACCACATCCCTCTTCACCTTACCAGCTATGTAATGCAAGATGTACTTCGCTGCTTCCTTGTCAAGAGGCTGATTCTCGTTTCCGCATTTTGGACTCAGAAGACCGCAACTTAGACATCCTGATTCGCACGAGCACCCATTTACGTTCCTATAAGTCTTCTCAACCCAAGATGCAACGTCCTCGTATAGCTTTTCAACTATCCCAACTCCACCCGGATATGCCTCATAAACGAAAATTCCAGGACCTCCTATTTGGGGATGATATGGAGTTGAAACTCCTCCTAAATCGGATCTATCGGACAACGTGAATAGAGGGGCCATCGATATGAGGGCGTGCTCGCTCCCATGAATTCCTCCTGGAAAGTCCATGTCTTTAGCCTCTAGGAGGCTGATCAGCTCTTTTGAAAGCTCAAACCAAATAGATTCGGATTCGAACTCATAAGGAGGTAGAGAGAGAGGAATTACCTCCCCAGAGCCCCCTCTGATCGGCTTTTTCCTGAATCCAACAACCCTTTCGGTTACCTTAACCTTTCCATGAGCTATTCTAACCCCTTCTGAGCCAAAGCCCCTCATCTTTTCCATTACGCTTACGTCTGAGGATACAAGCTCTTGGGTGTAGTACTTCAGGGTAGTCTTCCTGAGCTTAACCTCCCTTCCGTCCATATCTAGACTGACCACAAGGTAAGCACGATCCATGTGAAGGTAAACAGCCCCGGGATAGCATTCTCTGAAGACTCTGGCCCCATCTATCTGTCCTATCTGCTTTCCAGAGTCCGCATCCACCAAGCTGAATGGATCCTCTATAGACCTTATCCTGACCCCAGAGTGAGGCCTTTTAATCAATGAAACGTAACCGAATGGCGTTCTTTTTATCTTTCCTTGCTTTTCTAAATCCTTTAAAGCTTCAAAAAATTTTTCACCGAAGTACAAAGAACCCTCTTCCTTCAGCGGCACTTCTGAGGCCGCGCATAAGAGGTGCAGGGGGAGGAGCCTTTCGTTTTCAGGGTTCACGAAGGCCTTTTCAACTTGGCCTGAAAAGAGTTCTTCAGGGTTCTTCACGAAGTACTGGTCCAGAGCATCCTCCAATGCGACCATTACTATTATTCCAGTCCTTCCAAATCTCCTTCCAACCCTACCAGCTCTTTGGAATGTGCTAATCCTCGATCCTGGGTATCCAACTAGAATGCAACAATCTAACTCACCTACATCTATTCCGAGCTCTAAGGCGCTTGTTGCAACTACTCCTTGGAGCTCACCTGAAAATAACATTCTCTCAATCTTCCTCCTCTCCTTAGGCAAGTATCCTGACCTGTAAGATGAGATCCTCTTCAAGAGGTCCTCTCTTCCAATCTTCTGAAGGTGCCTCTTCACGTTTCTTGTCATTATCTCTACGATCTTCCTTGACTTACAGAAAACGATCGTTTTCAGGTTGAAGGAAACAGCATCTATGAAGAGTCGCTCAGCATCTACATAAGGTTCTGAGATGGGAATTGGGTTCCAGAAGATCACAACCTTCGCGGCCATAGGAGATCCGCTTTCCCTTATAGCTTCAAAATCCTCTCCAACCAACCTCTCCACGTGTTCCTTCGGGTTGGCTATCGTTGCCGAAGCTGCAATGAATAGAGGCCTGCATCCGTAGGCATGAACGATTCGCTTCATCCTCCTCAAGATGTTGGCAACATGAGCCCCAAATATTCCCTTGTACTCGTGCACCTCATCTAAGACCACAAACCTCAGGTTTGAGAAGAAGGAACTCCATCTCCTGTGGTTTGGAAGTATTCCATAGTGGAGCATGTCCGGATTTGTTAGAAGGAGATGAGGAGGATTCCTCCTTATCTCAGCCCTTTTCCCAGTTGGAGTTCCACCATCGTACACCTCAACTCTAAATCCTTGCATCTGACTTGAGAGATCCTCTATCTTTAGGAGCTGGTCCCTCTCCAAAGCTTTCGTTGGAGCGATGTAGAGGGCTTTGATCTTGGGATTTTGGATGAAGCTCTCAAATATGGGAATTAGGTAGACTAACGATTTCCCACTGGCAGCTGGAGTCGAGACTACTACGTTCTTGCCCTCCCTAATTACTTTTATTGCCTTGGACTGATGGAAGAAGAGTGGAAGCATGCCTCTTTCCCTTAAGATCTCTCTTAAACGTGGGTGAAGGTTTATCTCCTCATGCCTAGCTGGGACCTCCTCCTGAAAAAGGGAGGCAGCCAACCTCTCCACTCTGAGACCTCCTACCTCGACGAACCCCCTATCCTTGAGACTTTTGAGAAATGAGAGGAGCCTCTCATCCCTTATCCTTCTCATGATCTCATCTATATCAAGGCGATTATAGCCTACGATCCCATTCATCGCTCTTCAAAGCTTTATAGAGTTCTAGGCTTAAAGGTTTGGCCCTTCTTCGCTAAGGAAAGCCGTGATCTCTTCTATAAGCTCCTCTTCATCTACTTCCTCCTCTATTAACTGATATTCAGCAAACCCCTCCTTTCTTTTATCAAGTTTAACGCACCTTAGCTGTAAAGCCCTTTTGAAAGGATGAGTTATAAGGTTTATTAGCCCCCTAGCCATGTTCTCAAGCGTTGCTTGTTGAAGAACTATTGTTAGCCCATTTTTCAAGAATATAAACCCTCTAATGTGTTTATGTCCTCTTGGAGGGCCTAAAATAACTTTCTTAACGTCAGAGTTCCTTATAATTAATAACCTCCTTTTCAAACCCTTTATAAGCTCCCTAGTGCCTCTAGTCAGCCTCAGTTTTAAGGCTTCGTCAAGCTTTACCCACATAGCCTCTTCAACATCTCCTCCTGGACAAATCTGGCCTTCTTCCCTTAATTCACAAAGATAATCGACTATTACATAGTGAAACCTCACTTCACCCTTCTGATCCCTCTCTATTACGTCAAACACCTTGATTGCCTCAATGGGCTCAACTTCTACACCGCATTCCTCCCTCAACTCCCTCTTAACAGCTTCTTTCAAACTCTCCCCAAGCTCAACTAATCCTCCTGGAATGGACCATAAACCAGTTCCAGGAGGGTTCCTTCTCTTAATGAGCAATATTGCACCATCCTTTATCACGACCCCTCCAACTCCAACCATCGGAGCTTCAGGATACTCTCTTAGTCTCTTCATTCTCATATCCTCCCTCTTCGGTCAAGAGAGAGTATTCAGGAGGTCTTCTATCCTTCCAAAGATCATTTAACTCGGTGATTTTCTTATTTTCAGCTTCCTTTGGATCGATATCTACTACCCCAACCTCTTCTGAGTTCTTCGGAGCCCTTTTAAGGACTTCCATTTTAGGGGAGGTTATTTGACTCATTCCAGTGAATCTAAGCCTCATCCCTTCGATCTCTTCAACCCCTATCCTGTTTGCCGTTATGGTGAAGACCTTGTTCTCAATAGATCTGGCCAACATGGCTGTTTGGGCATAAGGTAGCACTAAGTTGGCTGAATGGGCTATTAAGTGGGCTCCCTTAAGGGCCAGAACTCTAGCTGCTTCTGGGAAGATCCAATCGAAGCATATGAGAACTCCGATTTTGATCCCATTTAGGTTAAACACTTTAAGGCCAAGATCCCCCGGCTCGAAAACAAATTTCTCGGTGGAGAATAGGTGGAGCTTCCTGTACTTCCCCACATAATCTCCATCAGAGCTTATAACAACCGCCGAGTTGTAAAACTTCGAACCCTCAACCTCAGCTATCCCAGCCACGATTATTACAGAATGCTCTGAGGCAAATTTCATTAATTTCTTTGTGGTGGGGCCTTCAGGAATGGGCTCAGCCACCTTAGCAAGCTGCTCCTTCCTAATATAAAGGTAGCCGGTGTTAAACAACTCTGGAAAGACCAAGAGATCAGCTTCCTTCGTCGACGCTAAGGATAAGGCTGAATCTACGTTCCTCTCAACTTCACCCAGCAATGGATAAGTCTGAACGTAACCCACTTTCATATAACATCAAAAGTGAGTGATATGGGCTAAGATTTTATCCTGACCGTTCTGATTCTCCGCTATGAATGTTTTAAAAGTTATGAAAGTAGCGGAGAATCTTCCCTCCTTCCACTTCATTGGAGGGCTTTCGGGGGGAACGGGGCTCCCACATTTATCTTTGATTTTAAACCTCTCAATCTTATATTCCAACCACCGATTACATCTCTATTCGCAACCAAACCGCATTCACATTTTAACAGCCTCTGCCCATTCGGGCTTAATTCACCCCCACATATCGGGCAGAGGCTTGAAGTTTTGTGAGGATTAACATTTATGACATCAACACCTCTGAGCATAGCTTTATACTTCAATATCTGCTGGAATTTCTTGAAACTCCACCTATGTAACCTACCATTTAACTCTCTTGAACGGTTTATTCTCGTTCTGATTCCTTTAAGGTTTTCCAAAGCTATTGCAGAATTAGTTTCCGACGCAATTCTAACTATCTCGTTAGCAACCTTATGATAAATGTCGAGAATTCTATTTCTATCCCTACCACGATACTTTGCTAAGATTTTAGCTTTAACTCTTTCACACCTAATCTTGGCTTGAATTTTCCTCCTCTTCAGGAAGTAAGTGGTCCTAATTACTCTCTCCCTCGTCTCAAACACTAAGAAACCTCGATTAGTTGCGACAGTAATGTTATTTTCGTTTACATCCACTCCTATAACATCTCTGCAACCCCTTATTTCAACGTTCTTCGAAAATACTACGTTTAAGTAAACATCGTCGCCCCTCTTAACCAACCAAGCCTGACCAACTTTCCACTCTTTGAATTTCTCGTGGTATTCTCCATGCAGAAGCTTGAGATCCAACCTTCCATTTGGTGTAGAAATTTTGACAGTCCAGTTTTCTAAATCGAGCCTGAACAAATGGTCATCGAGCATTATTACGTCTCTCTTGAACTGAGGTTTGTCAGCTTTACCTCTCCTTTTGAGCTTTCTGAACGACTTGTATATTGAACAAGCCATTTGACATGCTGTATAGATGTAGTGGGATGGCAACTTTGGGCATTTTTCCCTAAGTTCGTGATATCTCTCTGCCCTCAACCTCTTAAATGACGTAATTCCTTTAGAATGAGCAAAACCCAACAGTTCGTTAACTATTGACTTGTAAGTTTCAAAAAGGTTTCATTTACCTTTCCATCGAGCTTAAATTTCGCTGTAAACTTAACAGTCTCTAATCGCTTGCTTGACACTTTCAACCACCTTTTTCTTTTTATGACTCCTCATACCGTACAACCTTCCAGCAAATGAAGTCACGATAGCGATTAAGTCTTCGATGAGTTCCTGTTGCAAATCTTTTGGTTCTTCACCAAATACAACCTCAATCCTAACTCCATGAGAATTAAAGAATTCTTCTAAATATCTGAACCCAAACCTCGTAAGCCTGTCCTTGTAGCTGACAACTACGACATCAACTTTACCGTTTACAACATACTCAAACAGCCTCTTCAAGCCTCTACGCTTTTCGTTTAGACCAGATGCCACATCCGTTAGAACTTCAGCGACATTGTATCCTCTGGCCGAGCAGTACTCTTTTAAATATTCGATCTGCCTTTCTAAATCGCTTTTCTGATCTGATGACGAAACTCTCGCATAGATGACTGCTGTGTTTGAGGTCTTACCCTTAAGCAACCTTTTAATTTCATCTTCTGGAACTCTGAACTCCTTACCAACTCTTATCGCCTTAATCTTCCCCTGTTTAATCCATCTAATCACTGTAATCCTGTTTACTCCAAGCATTTCCGCTGCTTTTCCAGTTCTGTATAGCTTCATCGTTACTTTATGAGATGAACAAAAGTATTTAAATGTTACATATGTTACGCATGTAATATTATATGTATCATTTCATATAAGCCCTGTGTTGTAGAGCTGAAAGAGGTGAAGAAATGTACAAAAGAGCCTTGTACGTCGGAAGGTTTCAGCCCTTCCATTATGGGCACCTGCACGCGGTAAAGTACATACTGGAGAGAGCAGATGAAATAGTGATTGCAGTTGGAAGCTCTCAATTCTCTAACACTTTGAGGAATCCCCTCTCAGTGGATGAAAGGTATGAGATGATAATTAGAGCGCTTAGGCAGGAGGGCATACCCCTTAGAAGGGTTTTCTTGATTAACATCCCAGATACCAAAAGTCCCGAAGAGGATTGGGGTTTGATAGTGCTTGATAGGATACCAAGGGTAGATGTTGCCTTCTCAAACGACCCAGAAACTGTTAGGGATCTCAAAAGAGTTGGGATAAAAGTCCTTCCAATACCCTTTTACCGAAGGGAAGCTTATTCAGCCACCAACATAAGAAACTTGATGTTAAAAGGAAGTGGCTCTTGGAGGAGCTTGGTCCCGCCTGCCGTCTACGAATTTCTCAAGTCGATAGGAATAGAAGAGAGGGTAAGGAGGATTTCTTCTGAAGTATCACAAGAAGAAGGCCCTTAGAGTTCTGGCCCTCCATGCCCTCAATATCTGTTTTCCCACTTTCCTTCTCTTTCCTATTGCTACCCTTCCAATCGGGCTCAACCTTAAGGTAGCTATCTCCCTAGTTCCATCGTAGAGCACGACGCTTCTATTTGCTCCCTTTTCCCCGAACTCCAATATGACGGACTTCTTTCCCTCCTTTAAGGTGAAATCGCGAACCTCCTTTCTAAAAGTTTCTTTAAGCTCTGCTGGAACCTTTTCCCTTATTGGCATAATGACTACCTGTTCTGCAAAGGAGTAGATCTCGTACTCGATTTGCTCCGTTTCGAAGTCCTTCACTAGAACTACAGGCCTTGCCAGCCCTTCTTCCCTCATCCCGTAAGGGACTTTTACGGTAATGTTGAGGCTATAGACCTTCTTTATCTCGCCCTCCTCTATGAAGATCACTGTATCGACAACGTGAGGAAGCATTCCAAGATCCACTCTGCCTATGAAGCGCTCGATCGCCTCTATAGGAGAACCGCAGTGTACGACACCCACCATCCCTATACCTGCCAAACGCATGTCGGTGTATATGTTGAAATCTTCGTCCTTCCTCATCTCATCAAAACACACATAATCGGGCCTTACAAGGAGCAAAAGGTCTGCAGCATTCTCAAAACTGCCCTCGAGCCTTGTATATTGGGTTATCTCGTTCCCAACCTGTAGATCTCTTGGGGATTCAAGGCTCTTAACTATCTTGCCTAAATCCTTGTAAAACTCGGCTAGAGCGCTTATAAAAGTAGTCTTCCCAGCTCCAGGGGGGCCTCCTATTACTATGCCCTCCGCCCTCTCCTTAAGCCTCTTCTTCAGTTTTGAGCTGAGCTTGTAGTCGTCCAACGTCACTTTAACTATAGGTCTTACCGCTGTTATCTCTATACCATCTGAGAAAGGTGGAAGGGCTATTAGCACCCTGTATTCCCTCAGCTGGATAACGTAGGCATCTCTCCTCTGGATCTCTATGAAGACATCCGGATCGGATCTAGCTCCCTCTATCAAAGCATAGGCAAGCCTAAGAATCTCCTCTCTCCTCATAGGCTCTTCTCTTAGCTTAACTAACTTAAAATGACCCGGTCTTCCTTTCTTAGCCATGGGAGGAACTCCTTCCTTAAGGTGGACGCTCATAACTCCCTCTTGGAAGAACTCCTCTATCACAGACCTCCAGTTCCCAGCTCCCAAGTAGGTCGCTGGAACTCCCCTTGCCTTAAGGGCAAGCCACCTTATCGAGTTACTAGTGAGAACCTTTGCCTCGTACCTTTTAACCAGTTCCTCAAGGGCCTTTGATCCCTTTTCTCTATGTTCTGCAACCTTTACCTCAATTTTAAGCCTTTTTGACTTCTCTCTCAACTCCAGTACTTGGTATAGGGCTTCAAGAGCTCTTTTATCTCCTCTGTTTGCCCTCACTTCCATATGCCTTAGTAGGCCCTCAGGAATAAGTATTAGGGATCCCCTAAGCCTTCTTAGGGAGCTTTCATCCACCAATGTCCCGCTTGTGAGAGCGTACTCGTCCACAACGTATGTTGACATCACGACTCCGAAATAGTTTGAGGAATTAATCTTAACCTTTATGAAAAACTCAACCAACTTAACTGAGGTATGAGCTTCAATCCAAGAACGGTTTACGTTAAGATAGGAGGATCAACCATTACTGAAAAGGCTTTAGACAGTCCCAAACCTAGAATTAAGAGAATAAGAGATTTCTGCGGGGAGGTAAAAGATCTAGTTGAATCAGGAACTCGTTTGATCATAGCACATGGAGGCGGATCCTATGCGCACCCCTTTGCAGCTAGGTATCGGTTAAAAACGGGATTGAAACCCGAAAATAGGATCGGAGTCTCTAAAACTAGGTTCTGGCTGACTGAATTGTCTCAGATCTTCCTGAAAGAGTTCATCAAGTTAGAGCATCCAGCTATCGTCTTTCATCCCTCCTCACTTTTGTACAGATCTGGAGACTGGATTTCCTTCACAACTCCTATCAAGCTAGCGCTTGAGAACGGAATAACTCCAATACTCATGGGAGATGTAGTTCTTGATGAAGAAAAGGGAACTTCCATAATTTCAGCTGACGATATCCCCTTTCTCCTTCTTGATATTATTGATGAGGTCCTTTTTCTTGTAGATGTCCCAGGAGTGTTGGATAAGAATGGAAATCTGATTAAAAAGATTTGTAAAGATGAAATATCATCACTAACAACCTCAATTTCTAAGTCAGAAGATGTAACTGGAGGGATGGTTGAGAAGATAAAGAAAGCAGTAATATTGGCAGAAAGGGGGAAGAAGGTAAGGATATCAGGATATAAAAAGAGAGGAGATCTCATTAAAGCATTAAAGGGATTGTCAGGAACTGAGATCCTTCCTAAATGATCGAGTACTTCCTTTCAAACATGGCCTTGGTAGCTACCAACACGTTGTACCTGTCCTCCTCTCTTATCTCCATCAAAACCCTCTCAACGATCGCTCCAACAGGATCCTTAAGACCCACTCTTTTCTCTATATCCTCAAATGATACAAATGGAAGCCTTCTTCTCTCCTCCAATATCTTTATCAATGTCTTCTTTCCTATTCCTGGCAAAAGCTCAAGTTGATGAAGCCTTGGTGTTATAGGAACGCTTTCATTGAAAAAAGAAACGAAAAAACCTTCATTCTCTGTAACTATCTTCATTACTATGACTGGAAGGTTAGATTTCGCAAGCGGGATCAAATCCTCATAATCCAAATATCTAATGAATCTGCTTACATGTTCTCTAGGCCCCTTTCCAACGAAAACCTTCATGTTCTCCTGTATCCCACTTTCAGGTCTTGCAAGAAATTCCATCAGAGAGAAATACCTGTCTCCAATAACTTGAGCGCTTAAGGGATGGCCATATACGGCCAAAACATAAGCCCAGCTATCATGGGGCATGCTCTGTCTTCTAGGATCGTATCTCCACATTACTGCTTTTCCTCCCCCTCCTTTAAGGAATCCAATATTTCAAGAATTCTCTCATAGGATTTAGCGTCTAACAAGGGATAAGATCTGAAGAGCATGGGTCTCAGCTCATCCTTGCTCTTAGGCATTACGTTAACTATCATGACTGCATCCTCCTCGCTCAATCCGACCTCATCGATCAGTTGTTCAACTGCCTTGCGACAGGCTCGAGCATCCTTCACCTTAACAAACTTTGAGAGATACTCGAAAAGCCTCTTTTGATCTCTAGAGAGCGAAGACTGATCCTTTGACCACTTCTCATGAATTAGGTCCCTCACTTCAGCCAAAGTTAGCGGCTTTCTTTCAGGGGAAGCTTTCTTAAGCGACATATACCTCACCCTTGCTCTTTATGTGGTTTTAAGTGAATTGGAGAGACTATAAGGTGTTTGACCTTCTTCCTCCCTATTTTTACATCTACTAAGTAACAGTGACCCCTCTTTCCTGTTATAACCCCAACCTTTCCCTGATACCTCCTGTGAGGCATGCCTCCTTCCTTAAAATAAGGAAAGACGTCTATCACAACCTTCTGGCCTACCTCATACTTCATCAAGAACCTTGAAGGAGGGGGCATTCCCCTCTCTCTCGGGCTCTTCCTAAGGAACTTCCTTGATCTGTGGAGGAAACCAGCTGATCTCCTACCCATGTGCCTCTACCTCTTTCATCAACCAATCGGGGATAATTATGTCGATAACATCAAGTTCGCTACAAAAAGCTTTTTCTCCCAAGACCTCAGCAACGCTGGGCTTGGTCCGACCCTCGTCGCCATCTATCAACTCCTTTATGTAAAGCCCCCCATCACATTCTATTATCATTTCAAAGGAATTCTCAGATAAAGGTTTTGTAGACACTCTGTAAACCTTCTTCTCCCTCACTAAATCAGCCCTTCTATGAAGAACTCTCTTCGGAGTTCTTTGCCTTATAATCCTATTGGAGAGCTCAAATTCTATCTTCTTCAATTTTTCCTCGGAGACATTCCCTTCCAACATCACTTTTGCCCTGTAAACCTTCCTCATGGCTCCGGAGGACTCTTTTAATAGGACAACAACCTTTCTATCAACTTTCTTCAGGTCTAGGACCTCTATTATCCCCTTTAACCTTGAGTTAATCTCGATCTCTAACTCATTTAGGTTAACCTTCCTTTTTTTAGGCCTTAACAGTTCCATGACAAATGGTCTTCCTCTTCCAAGCATTCTAACATCGAAATCTTCTCTTCCAGCGGCGTGAAGCTTGTAGTCTTCAGCATCGTAAGCCTCTTTCATAACCTTTCCAATGTAAAACTCGATGGTTCTCTCTGCACCGGGAACCCATCTAGTCTGATAAAGCCCTCTCTTCAACTTTCGATACCGGCCAAAGAGGTAAATTGAGGATGGAACTACCTTAGCGTCCTTTAGAATGAAGTCAATGTTCACCACAACATCGGGCTTCTCATGCTCTGCTATCT
>JAVCBX010000156.1:0-4023 GCA_037917635.1 Thermoproteota archaeon
CCTTCCTGCTCATCTTAACCGTCCTGTCAACGTCAGCAAGCCACACATTGTGGTTTTCTGGGTTAGCATAGCCTTTTATCAGGGTTGACATAACCCTTGAAAACAAGGATCCATCGTAATCATAGCTTTTTAGGGCGTGAACACCCTCAAAGTCCCTCATCAGGAAGTCCAAGCCGAAAACCCAAGCAGGGATATCTATCCTAACTGGCTGGTCCCCATCCGAGAACCTGCAGCACGTTGTCACTATTGCAGGGAGACCCAAGATCAGATTTATTATCCTCTTTACCTCCCTTTCCGCTCTAATTGGATCCTCAGCTTTTCTACAAGCTCTCCTTGCCACTTCATCAGGCCTAGCCTGAAGTTCAAGGAAGAGGGCCCTGCTAGTTGATGTGTAGGGCCCTACCAACAAGGGCTCGGAGAAGCCCCTCTGTTGAGTGCAGCTCATTATCACCGAGAAATCGCTTTTCTCGATCAGAAGCTCTGAGATCATCTCCAATATCCTGTTTAACGCGCCTTCATACCTCTTGTTCAGCTTCATGAGTTGGGAGATGGAGGATTTGGGGTCTGATTCAATCATCCCAACTGCGGTGCTCACAACAAGCTGATCTCTCTCGCTCATAACCTTGGAAACTCTCTCAAGCTCCTCATCTAACAGCTGGAAGAGGACCATTCTCCTAAGGGGATATGCTCTGCTGTCCTTCGATATTCCAACTACTGGGATGTTCCTCTCCATGCACGTTTCAAAGAGCCCGTAGAGGGCCCTTGCATATTGAATTGCAAGCTCTGAGGGGATCCTTCCAAGGTTGTAGACTGATGCAAGTTCCCTTGCTATCAAGGAGCCGTCAATTAAGACCAGAAATTCCCCTTTTATTCGCTCTATAGCTCTTTTAAGGACCTCATGCTCTAGAATCTCACCCATCCTCGAGATGACATCCTTAACCTCCGTTGTTCCAAGCAATGGCCTTAAGTCGAGCATCCTTTCTTCTTTTTCCCTTCCATCCGGTCCATACAGGATTGCGGCAGCCCTAGCAAGAAGTATTGAGGCTCCAGGGGCATATTCCTTGCTCAAAAAGCTTGAATCAGATGCCAGAATCCTTTCAAAAGTCCTCTCTGATGTAAAGGCGTCCAAATCAAGCCATAAAGATTTGAACCTCTCCTCAACCATCCTGTTCACTGTATTCAGTTCTCCCCTCCCAAAGGCAGCTTCTATCTCCTTCCTCCTCCTTTCGACGGATTCGATGAACAGGTCCAAGAACCTAGGCAACCTTCTCCTTGCTACTATGGTTAAGGCACTTAATAAGCATCCCGAGTGAGGGAGTCCTCCGAACTCGAATTGCTAAACTCGGCCCTGCTACTTCTAGTTTGATCGAGAGGACACGTTGTGCAAAAGTACAGGGATGGGACCTCTAGGTTCTCGGTTGTTGATTTCGCCAGAAACCTCTGAAATGGATCCATTTAGAGCCAATTAGCTCTTTAGGGCCGATTTCATGATTTTATTCGCATGATGGGTTCTAGCGCGCTGCTACGAACGGCCTTATTTATAAGCTAGTAAGGGACAAGTACGCACCTTACGCAAAGATGAAGGCGACTTGAAAGGGGATAACATGATGGCTGCATGTGGCACGGATTGTAGCAGGTGCATTATGAGAAGCAGGGAGATTTGCAGCGGATGTGGACCTGGGGACTCTGAATGGGCGAAGAACAGGCTTGAAAAGCTCAAGGAGAATGGAAGGCCCTGTAACGTTCTAAATTGTGCTGTAAGAAGGGGAGTAGCCAGATGCGACATTAATTGCAGCTCATATCCATGCAGAATACACATGGAGATCTTTCCCTACTCTCAGGAGTATGTCGACCTCGTGAGAGAGAGGATGAAAAGAGAAAGAGTCTGAGAAGCCTAAATTTATATCATAGTCCCAAAAGGTTCATCGACGAGATGTCAAGCGATAACTTAGCCTCAGTGGCAAGCGAAGATCTTGGTAATTTCTTTTTGCTAGCCCTTTCTATTTCCTTAAAGGAGAATTGGGGCCCTGCAGCAAATGTCGCGCTTTACAGTTCGGGAAAGGAACTTGGTAAGTCCTTTGGATCGAAGTTTAGGGGAGCTGGTAGCCTGGAAGAGGCGATTGAATCGGCAAAAAGGGCACTTGGAGGAGCATGGAACGTGAAATTGGATGGAAACAGGCTTATCTCAGATAAATGCTTCTTAAAAGAGCTTTATGAAAGGGGAGGCTTCAGTCCAAAGGAGCCGTTGCCAACCTGCTACTTCCTACTAGGATTCTGCGCTGGAATCTTGGAAGAGGCGCTTGGAAAGAAGGTTAACATGAGGGTGGACTCCTATGGAGCTTCATCCTGCATAGAGCTCGTCATTATGGAAGAATAAGTTGGTGGGAAGTTGAAGGTCGATGATAAGAGCATCGCATGAGGCGATCTCACTAGGAATCAGGGTAGTCTACGCTGTTATACAAGGAGTCTCCGTCTTTAAGGAGAGCAAGGAGGTGGAAGATTACCTTTCAAAGCTCCTACCTGACATAAGAAGCAGGTTTTCTTTGGGGTCTTTGAAGGGGGATCCCGTAATAAGGGCCTACAGGGACTTCTTCTGGAGGGTTGGAATAGATCCAACCAAAACAAGGCCGAGTTCTGAGGCGTTGGTCAGGAGGATATTGAGAGGAAGGCCTTTTCCCAGGATTAATAACGTTGTAGATTCGGGAAACATCGCTAGCATCGTTACTTTGGTTCCAATAGGCCTCTATGACGTCTCAAAAATAGAAGGAAGCCTAATCCTGAGGATCGCAAGGAAAGGAGAGAGGTTTGAACCCATAGGTTCCAGGGAGGAGATATTAACGGGAAGGGAGCCGGTTCTAGCTGACGAAAGAAAAGTAATCCATGTCTATCCTCATAGGGATTCAGAGAGGACTAAGATAGATGAGAGGACTGAGGAAGTGTTGGTTGTTTCCTGCGGAGTTCCGGGAGTCCATCGAGATCTCCTCATTAGGGCAACGAGGCTGTCACTCGAGTTAATTGAAAGGTTCGCTGGGGGCAGGGTAGTTAAGGAACCAACTGAGGTCCCTTAATGCTCAGTTCTCCAAGCGCCAAACGTGTCATCTCCTTCAGGTGTCTGAAATGGGCTCTAGAAAGCTTGTAGAGAAAGTTTACACGGGAATTGAGCCTAAAAGGGTTCCTATTCACTTCGAGACGTTTGAAAAAAGGCAAGAGGCTGCTCTTGGAGACGTTTTGCTTGGCCACGCTTGGGTTCCGATGTGGAGCTCCTTCCTAGATGTGGGAGGCCCATTTAGGAGGGGGGATGAGAATCTTGAGCGGTGGGCTAAGGAATTTGACGTGGAATCTGGGTACGAATGGCCCTCAGTTGATGATGTCGTTCAAGAAACTGTTTTTGAATTTAAGATGGAGATAGGAGAGCTCAAGAAACAGGATAAGTTCTTCATTTTCGGGGTAATAGGACCAACGGAGCAGTGTGAGTACTTCTTATGCCCTCCAAGGCCTCCTAGAGGCTTAGATCTTGAGCTTTCCTATCACAGGTTTGATTTCGGAGTTCTAACCGTTTTAAATAAGGAGAAGGCAAGAAAGCTTTACAATAAGGTTTCAAAATACGTTCTTGAGCTTGTAAAGGCGGGTGCGGAGATAGAGTGGGTCGATGCTGTAAGGGTGGCTGACGATGCCTTCTCTTATCAAGGCCCCATTTACCCGAAGTGGTTCATGGAAGAGCTTTACCTCCCTTGGCACAAGAGGTTTGCAGAAGAGATCCGCAAGAGAGGGAAGTTTTCAATACTCCATTCGGATGGAAACCTCCTAACCCATAATTATGTTAAGAAGCTTTCTGAGATATACGATGGTTTGCACCCTCTGGACCTCTCCAAAAAGAGTACCGTGGCAGATGCCCTGAACTGGGTCGAAGACGTGGTTATTGCAAGGAGATCAGCCGAGAGATATGTGGTGTTCAATACAGGAATACCGATAGACTTAATGATGATAAAGGGAGTTTCAGCCCAGGATTTCGCCATAGTAGTC
>JAVCBX010000173.1:0-4022 GCA_037917635.1 Thermoproteota archaeon
CTGCTGATAAGGTCTATAAGGTGCTTCCTCGAAACCTCATGATTGTTGGTGAGGAGCAGCCAGTGATAAAGGTGAGTGAAGGGTGAGCTCTGAGGTATACGAGGTCATCAGTGAGGAGGAGATCCTTCAAAGATGGAGCAGCAACCAGATGCTAATGCCAAGAGTTCACTCAGTAACTCTTCACATTTGTCCTGGACGAAGTGGAGAGATACTTCAGAAAGCAGCTTCAATTTTGGAAGAAATAACTGGTCAAAAGCCGGTCTTTCATAAGGCAAAGCGCACAATAAGGAATTTTGGAATTAGAAAGGGAGAACCCATAGCGGTATCAGTTACTGTAAGAGGGAAAAGGGCCCTTGAGATTCTAAATAGATTGGTCGAAGCTGTTGGAAGGAAGATAAAGGCGAAGTCATTTGACGAATTTGGAAACTTTTCTTTCGGTATAAAGGAGCACATAGACATTCCTGGAATGAAATACAAGGCTGAGATAGGGGTTTTTGGTATGGACGTTAATGTTACCTTGGAGAGAAGGGGTTACAGGGTGAAGAGAAGGAGAATTAAGAGATCACACGTGCCCAGAAAACATCTGCTTTCCAAGGAGGGGGCTATGGTCTTTGCTAAGAAATACCTCAGCCTAGAGATAGTTGAAGAGGATGATTAAGATGGCTGCAGAAACCAAGAAGAAAAGGACGAAGGGAAAGGGGGCTTATGTATGCAGAAGATGTGGCAGAGTAGGCTACGGAATCATAAGGAAGTATAACCTATATCTGTGCAGGCAGTGTTTCAGGGAAGTTGCGCCTCTGATGGGGTGGAGGAAGTACGAGTGAGGTGTTTGTATGACGAGGCTGGACCCCCTGGCAGATGCGCTCAGTCACATAACTAATGCTTCTAGAGTTGGAAAAAGGGAAGTAACCATAGAAATAACATCCAAACTCATTGGAAAGGTATTAAGCGTCTTGCAGAAGGAGGGATATATTGGAAAGTTTGAGAGGGTATACGAAGGAAGGCATCCTAGGTACAGGGTTGAGCTTTTGGGAAAAATTAATAAAGCCGGCGTCATAAAGCCAAGGTTCTCGGTCAAGAAAGATGAATTTGAGTACTGGGAGAAGCTGCATCTGCCTGCAAGAGATATAGGGGTCATAATAGTTTCAACTCCTAAAGGGGTGATGAGTCACAGGGAGGCAAAGAGGTTAGGAATTGGTGGAGTGCTCATAGCGTACTGTTATTGAGGGATTAAAAATGGATGAGGCAAAACTAAAGCTCCCTTCAAAGGTTTGGAACAGAATCGTCAATTTTGCGCTTTCTCAGGAAATAGAGATCATCGAAAACGTTGAAGTTTCCGTAGTCGATGATGAAATAGTAGTTAGGGGACCTAAGGGCGAGTTGAGAAAGAAGTTCAACTCCAGATTGCTTCAAGTCAAAGTAGATAATAAGAACAGAAAAGTGATTCTAACCGTGTTTAATCCGAGGAAATTTGAGAGGTCCTACCTCAACACGATGAGATCCCACCTTAATAACATGATGGTTGGGGTCACTAAGGGGTTTAAAAAGGAGCTTATCATCGCTTATGCTCACTTTCCGATAAGGGTAGAGGTGGATGAAAAGAAGAGGTTGATCTTCATTCACAATTTCTTGGGGGAGAAGAGTCCAAGGATAGCTAAGATAATTGGAGAAGCTACGAAAGTTACTGTCGAAGGTGACAGGATAATTGTAGAAGGAATCTCTAAGGAAGAAGTTGGGCAAACAGCTGTAAACCTTAGACAAGCCACCAAGATAAAGAGAAAGGACCCAAGGGTCTTTATGGATGGAATATACATCCTCAGGGAGGGATGAGTTTGAGCGAAATTCCTTTAAGGAAGCTTCTTAAGCTAAAAAAGAAGAAACCAAGGTTTCTAAATGCTGGAAGGTATCTACATGGGCATGGCTTAACTTCTTGGAGGAGGCCCAGGGGAATTGATAGTAAGCAGAGGGTAAGAAAGAAAGGCCAGCCCAAGATGCCATCAATAGGATATAAGAGCCCAGAGAAGATTAGGGGACTTCATCCAACAGGACTAAAGCTGCTTATTGTCCACAGCACATCGGACCTGGAGAGGATCCCTGAAGAGATGAAGGATAAAGTCATAGTATATGTTGGTAGGACTGTTGGAAGGAAAAAGAGACTTTTGATACTGGAAAAGGCTAAAGAACTTGGAATTAAAGTAGGAAATGAGGGTTCCGGTGGTTCACATGACGGATCTTAAGTACCAAAAGAAACTTGCAGCAAAAGTTGCTGATGTAGGATTAGATCGCATTAGATTCGATCCAGAAAGGATAGAGGAGATAAAGGAAGCCATCACTAGAAGAGACATAAGTAAGCTCATTGCTGAAGGAGCCATAAGGGTTCTTCAAAAGAAGGGGACAAGTAGAGCCAGAGCAAGAGCAAGAAGAGGGAAGAGAAGGGGTCCTGGAAGCTACAAGGGAAGCAAACATGCTAGGTTAAGCAAGAAGAAGAGGTGGATTAGGAGAATAAGGGCCCTCAGGAGAGCCCTAAGGGAGATGAGAGATGGGGGTTTAATAAGCAGGAAGGAGTACAGGCACTTATATCCCCGCTTATCCACGTTTTCAAGCATTGCTCACCTAAAATCCCATGTGAAGAGATTGATATCTGCTAGAGGTGAGTGAATTGGCAAGATCTGCAAGGTACAAGGTCAAATTCAGGAGAAGAAGAGAAGGTAAGACGGACTACAGAAAAAGGCTTGCTCTCTTGAAGAGTGGAAAGATCAGAATGGTCGTCAGGAAGAGCAATAAGTTCATAACTGTTCAATTCGTAAAATCCAAGCTTGAAGGAGATGAGACACTTGTTTGCGCCTTTTCCAAAGAGTTGCGAAAGTTTGGTTGGCCATTTTCATGTAAAAGTCTTCCTGCAGCTTATTTAACCGGATATATTGCGGCTATAAGGGCCTTAAAGGCTGGAATAAGAGAAGCAATATTAGACATAGGAAGACATCCCTCAACCCGAGGATCTAGACTCTACGCCGCTCTTAAGGGGGCCCTAGATGCTGGGATAAAGATTCCTCATTCAGCTGAGATCTTACCAGACCAAGAAAGAATAGAGGGGAAGCACATAGCCAATTGGGCTCTTTCGCTCAAAGAGGAGAACAGGGAACTCTACGAAAAAATATTCTCCGAATATCACAGCAAAAATGTGAAGCCTGAGGACATTCCCTCGATCTTTAAATCGGTTTTTGAGAGGGTGAAGGAAGAGTTAGTTGAAATCAAAAGGGAGGGTGAAAATTGAGTCTTGAAGAGGAAGAGTGGGTTCCTAGAACCAGGATTGGTAGGCTGGTTGCAGAGGGTAAGATAAAGTCTTTGGATGAGATATTTAGAAGAGGACTTGTTATAAGGGAGCCTGAGATAGTCGATGTTCTCTTGCCAGATCTTAAGAGGGAGATAATAGAGGTCAGAAGGGTTCAGAGGCAAACGGACGCTGGAGAACTTAGCAGCCTTAGGCTAGTGATTGCAATAGGGGATGGATCCAATTACGTTGGGGTCGGAAAGGGCAAGGGCAGGGAATTTCGAGATGCCTTTAACGATGCGATTAAAGAGGCTAAGCTTAACTTAATAAAAGTTAGAAAGGGATGCGGCTCCTGGGAGTGTGACTGCGGACAGCCTCATTCAATACCAGCTACAGTTCATGGAAAGATGGGTTCAGTAAGGGTTACGTTAATGCCAGCACCAAGAGGGGCTGGGCTTGTTGCAAACGAAGTTGCAAAGGTGCTCTTTAACTTGGGAGGAATTCGAGATATCAGGGTGTTTTCAAGAGGGAACACTAGGAATAGGATGAACTACGCCTTTGCTATTCACGACGCGCTGAAGAATCTCATGGCCCTTCAACTGCCTCCTAAAGCGAGAAGAGCTATATCTGAGATTTAAAGCCCTAAGAAGTTCGTAAAGCGTTAGAATTCGTTGGTTTGTTGGAGGAATTTCCATGGAGGAAGATCGGGACGGGAAGATCTTGGCTGTTATTAGAATAAGAGGCCTCATAG
>JAVCBX010000122.1:0-13817 GCA_037917635.1 Thermoproteota archaeon
AATATGGATCTGCCAGGATTTACATGAGGGGAGAGGGGATTTAAGGGTTGAGCTCGTTTAGCAAAGATTTGGAAAGGAAAATAGAGCTTCTTGCAAGGAAGACCGGGCTTAGCGTAGAGGAGATAAGGTCTAGGATATTGAGGAAGATAGAGGAAATGCAGGGCCTCTTAAAGCCAGACGGAGCCCTTTACATATTGGCAGCGGAGCTGGGGGTTGAGATAGAGCCTTCCTTGACTGTTGAGGAGGAAAGGGGAATCACAATAGATAAGCTTGTTCCTGACATGAGGCACGTAAACATAAGGGGAAGGATTGTGAGGATGTACGGCGCAATTCCTTACAAGAGAAAAGATGGAACTCAGGCTGAAAGGGTGGAATTCAAGCTTTCTGATGGAACTGGGATTGTAGATGTCGTGATTTGGAGCGAAAGCCTGATAAACTTGATAAAAGAGGGGAAAGTGAGGGAAGGGGATGTGGTTGAGATAGAGGGAGCCAGGACCTCCATGAGAATGGGAGGTCTAGCTTTACACCTCGATTCCTCTAAGTGCAAGATTCATGTCATAGAAGGGAGGTTTCCTGAGTTCCCAGAACCAGAGGTTGAGGTCCTTGAGGTCTCTGACCTAGGTCCCGATTTCGCTGAGGTGGATGTTAGGGGCATAATTACCACTATATTTCCGGTTAGGGAGTTCTCAAGAGGGGATGGAACTCCTGGAAGGATGAGCGGATTCATGCTAAAGGATAGGAGGACGGATGATGAGATAAGGGTCGTTCTTTGGGGTATGATAACGGATCTCATCAAGGAATTAAGGCCTGGGGATCAGGTTCTGGTTAGGGCAGCCAGAGTTAAGCCAAGCAGGGACGGATGGATCGAGCTACATCTTGGGCCGAGAGGGAATGTAATGGTGGAGGAGAGGTCTAAGGAGGCAGCCTCTGTTTCTGAGGAGATAGTTGGGAGGGTTTTGTTTGCCTTCAAACCAGTTCGTTATAGATCGAAGGAAGGGATTGTGAAGCTCAGGGACTGCATCATAGAGATAGATGGAAAGCTGATGCTTTGCAGGCTTTGGGGGGAGAGGTCTGATGAGATGAAGGGAATAAGCCTTCCAGCCCTTGTTAGACTTGAGAATCCATACGTAAGGAAGGAAGGAAAGAGGAAGATCGTAAACGTTGGTAAGCTGGGAAGGTGCGTTGTCTTAAAGGAAAGCGCGGGAGAAGTCCCAGCAGATATCGAAAGCATTGCTAAAAGGATAAAGTACCCCAGGGTTTGGCTCGATGAGTCTGGTGAGGGATTCAGGGAGATTAGAGGAACGGTTGTAAGGGTGGATCCTTCAGCCTCGATTTCTTGGTGGTGCAAGGAGTGTGGAGGAAGGGTTTCAAGGGAGTTCGGGAGGTACAATTGCGAGAACTGCGGAGAGATAAGCGAGGCTGAACCGGTTCTGGCCTTCTCAATCCAAGTTGACGATGGAACTGGGGTGCTGAGGGCAACGTTCTTCAGAAAGGTTGCGGAAAGAATCATAGGAAAGGGAATTTGGGAGATCTTGGAGGAAATAGAGGAAAAGGGATATGAGGAGAATACTTACCTCCTAGATGAGCTTGAATCAAAGCTCTTGGGAAAGAACATCGTTTTAAGGGGAAGGATTTCCTACTTCGAGGAGAGAGGACTTTGGAGAATGATTGTGGATGAAATGGAGATGGCAAATCCTATGGAAGAGGCCTTAAAGCTTGAAGAAGAGCTAGAATCGAGGTATTTAAGGGAAATAAGGGAAAAGCTTGAATCTAAGGCATAGTTCTCGTGGGGGTCCTTGGAAAGCCTATTGCATCCCTTATATGCCTTATCCCAGCTATCCAAGTGACCGTCCTCTCGACCCCAAGGCCAAAACCCGAGTGAGGGATGGTTCCGTATTTCCTCAGATCTAAGTACCAAGTGTACCTGCTTGGGTCGAGGCCGAACTCCTTTATCCTCTCAAGCAGAAGATTGTAATCATGTATCCTCTGCCCACCTCCAACTATCTCCCCTCTACCCTCTGGAGCGAGAAGATCGGCGCAAAGCAAAACCTCAGGTCTCTTTGGATCTGGCATGTGATAAAAGGCTCTTGCCTTCCTCGGATACCTGTGGACAAAGAATGGAGTCTCAAATTCCAAGGATATGAGCCTTTCTGATGGAGTGTCGAG
The DNA here is from genome assembly GCA_037917635.1 of Thermoproteota archaeon. GTDB lineage: Archaea > Korarchaeota > Korarchaeia > Korarchaeales > Korarchaeaceae > QMVU01. The sequence continues at coordinate 2,167 of JAVCBX010000122.1, forward strand.
GTCCTCTCCCCACTCCAGTTTGGACCCCTTCCTCCTGGCTATTTCTAGGGCCTCATCGTAAGATATCCTCGGAAACCTTCCTTCTGGAGGCTCAAACTTCCTTTTCAGGAATTCCAACTCCTCTGATCTCCTCTCAACCACCTTTTCTGAGACGTACTTGACCAGGGCCTCCACCACGTCCATCATGTCATCTAGGTCAGCCCAGGCCATCTCAGCCTCAGCGTGCCAGAACTCAGTTAAGTGCCTCCAAGTTCTGGACCTCTCTGCCCTAAAGCTTGGTTGTATTGTGTATACATTTTCAAAAGCAGTTATGAAAGCCTCTAGGTATAGCTGAGAGCTTTGAGTGAGGTAGACCTTTTTTCCGAAGTAATCAAGCTCAAAGAGGGTTGCCCCTCCCTCAACGATCTGCTCTATTATCGTTGGAGCCTCAGTTTCGATGAACCCGTTCTTTTGAAACCACTCGTGCATTGCCCTTATGGCCTCAGCCCTTATCTTAAGAACGGCTTGTAGCTTCCTGCTCCTAAGGTAAAGGTGCCTGTGATCGAGAAGGAACTCAAGTCCCTCCCTTCCCTTTATCGGGAAGTCCTCAGAGGGTCCTATGAGCTCAAGCTCCTCTATCACCAATTCAACGCCTCCAGGGGCCCTTGGATCTCTCCTTACAATTCCCTTTACCCTTAAGGAGGCCTCTATCCCAGCCCTCTTCGCTTTAAGAAAAGTCTTCTCATCGCACTGACCCTGTTTTGCCACCATCTGAAGTATTCCTGTCGAATCCCTTAGTACTATAAACTGAACTGAGCCCAGATCCCTCTTCCTGTAAACCCACCCAGCCACGACTACCCGCTGTCCCTCTAACTCTTGGGTTATCTCAGAGATGTAGTGGGTCTTTCCGAACTTCAAATCAATCCCTCTGGTAAAGGACTTCGAACTCTAATTGAGCCTTAACGGGGAATTTAATTTTTCTTTTCCGCATTCATCTTCAGTCGGAGGATTTCAAATGCGAGATTTAAGGGAAGCAATCAAGATCTTGGAGAAGGAAGGCCTTCTCCTTAAAGTCTCAGATCCTAGATCCGTAATCTATGAGATAGCAAGAGATCTAAAGGCTCAGGATGGAAGGAAGGCTGTCCTATTTGAAAGTCCCTTGTTAAGCGACGGGAGTGAGAGCCCCATAAGGGTCGTGGGGGGGATCTGCAGCAACATAAACTTTATCCTAAAGATTCTTGGGCTTAAGAACAGAAAGGAGCTTAGAGAAAAGATTAGAAACGCCATAAAAAATCCAATTCCGCCTGAGGAAACTGAAGTAGCCCCAGTAAAGGAAACGAGCCTAAAGGAGTTCGATCTAAGGAAAGATCTACCCATCCTCAAGCATTACTCAGGCGAGCCTGGGCCGTACATCACCGCGGGCATAGTTATAGTTGATGAGGGGGAGAGGGGGTTCTCGGCATCTTACCATAGGATGACCCCAATATCAAAGAAAAGGCTTGTTTTGAGGGCTGTTGAGGGAAGAAGGCTCCACAGGCTTATAACTAAGGCTGAAGAGAGGGGAAGGGAACTAGATGTCTCAGTCGCAATAGGTTGCGGGATGAACTTGCTTTTGGCCGGGGCAACTCCTGCGGAGGACAGGAATAAGTTAGGGATAGCAGGAGCGATTTTTGGAAGCCCAGTTAGGATAGCTTATTGTGAAGAGGTAAGTGCTAAGATGCCTGCAGATGCTGAGATAGTCTTGGAGGGAAGGATACTTCCTGGAATTAGGGAGCCCGAAGGGCCCTTCTACGAGATATTGGGAAGGGATAGAGTGAGAAGGCAACCGGTTCTTGAGGTTTTGAGAATCTGGATGAGGAAGGATGCCATTTATCAAGCTCTTCTTCCTGCAGGAAAGGAGCACGAGATCCTAATGGGCCTTCCAGTAGAGGCTCTTTTGGAGGAGCAGATCTCTGGAGTTGCAAAGGTAGAGAATATCTGCATGACCCCAGCTGGGGGGATGTGGGTGGAGGTAGCCGTAAGCATAAAGAAGGAGAGGGAAGATCAGCCAATGTTGGTGGGCATAAGAGCGATAGCAGCCCACAAGAGCCTCAAGAGGGTCATTATAGTCGATGAGGATGTGAACGTGGAGGATTATGAGCAGGTTATGAGGGCCGTAGTGCAGAGAGCTGATCCTTCAAGGGATTACAAGGTGATTCCAGACATATGGGGCTCAAGCCTGGATCACAGCAACATTAGGTTCATGGAGATCGATGGCAAAATGGTTGAGGTGAGGTTTCCAAAATCGAAAATTATAATAGATGCGACCATAAAGGGACCAAAGGAGTTGTTCGAGAGGCCGGAGATACCAGGCTAGAGGAAGGAGAAAATGGCGAGGAAGGCAGTTACGGGCTTAGTTAAGACGAACTTTCACGATCACTGGCTTTACAAGGTCAGGATGATGGAGTTGGAAAACTTGCTAGTGGCCTTGGGGTACAGCCCGGTTTACAGGGTGATCCAGACGAGGAGAGCTCCAACTTCAGCGTACCTCTTCGGGTCAGGGAAGGTCGAGGAGATAAAGAAGAAGATCGAGATGTACGATGCAGAGCTGTTTGCTGTGTATAACATCCTGACCAGCAAGCAAAAGTGGAACCTTGAGAGGGCTCTCGGCGTGGAGGTGCTTGATAGGTACGAAGTAACCCTCAAGATATTCGAGCAGGAAGCAAGCGACATGCTTTCACACCTTCAGATTAAGCTTGCGATGCTTCAGAAGTCCTTCCCTTACGTAAAGTACAGGGCATCCGTTAAGTACAAGAGGATGAGGGCTGGCTTCAGAGGAGGAGGAGAGTACGCCTATCACAGAGTTTTGAGGGCAGTCCAGAAGAGGATAAAAAAGACCAGAGAGAGAATAGAGAGATTAATGGAGCTAAAAGAGGAAAGGATATTCAAGAGAAAGGAGCAGGGAAGCATAGTTGTGCTAACTGGCTACTATAACGCCGGAAAGACCTCCTTGTTCAACGCACTAACTGGGTTGGAAAGGCCAGTTAGCGACGCCCCTTTCACCACCCTTTCAAGCAAGTACTCCTCCATAATGGAGGGAGATGTTTTTCTAGTTGACACCATAGGGTTCGTGCTTGACCTAGATCCGAGGCTGTTTCACTCATTCAAGCTAAATCTACTCGACATAAAACACGCAGATGTAGCGGTGCTTGTCCTAGACATATCTGAAAAGACAGAGCTTGTAAGGCTAAAGCTGAAGGAGAGCCTCTCACTTCTAAAGGGGATCAGGGGAGAGACAGATTCCATCTTCCTTACGCTAAACAAAATAGACAAGCTTAGCGATAAGGAGCTTTTGGAAAAAATAGAGGCTCTTAAAGAAGATTTTGGAAAAATGCCCTTTGCAGAGGTCTCAGCACTTACTGGTGAGGGTCTAGAAAACCTTCTTAAGAAGCTGAACGAGTTTCTGAAGGCTACAAGAGGTAAAACGTTAATCTTTGAAGTATGAATGTCCCGTGAGAGTGAAATTCGTAGTCCTTTGTTAGCTCCTTGTTTATTTGAAGAATTCAGACTCAAGCCTTCTTAGCTTTTGAGACAAAGTAGCCTCCTCATTCTCGATAGGATGAACCGTCATGTGTAATGTGAACAGGTTAAAAGGATCGGGAATCTCTCTCGATTAGTTATATTTTTTAGCTGTTTCAAAAACTAAATACTAGCTAAAATCGAAACACCAGAATGATGCGCCAGAAGCCTCTATCTAGTGTTATTGAAGGTGATTGATATGGAGAATAAGAGCATTTTTACTGCAAAAGTAGCAGTTTTAGGTGCGATGGCAGGTTTATTGTCCCTAATTAAGGCCGAAATTCCATTTCCTCCTCTTCCATATTTGAAGTTTGACTTGGCTGAGATTCCGGACGTTCTAGCGTTCATGATGGTTGGACCTCTAGGAGGAATTCTGACTAGTACTATCCACTGGCTCATTCTTACACTTAGAGCTGGGTTCTTCTTGGGTCCATTTATGAAGTACGGAGCCGTTGTCTCAACTCTTATAGGTTTTTGGGTAGGCATAGCTCTAAGACGAAGGCTTCCAGGAACTCCATCACTGAAGTCCTTCATAGCCATTGGAATGCTTTTTGGAGGGGTTATAAGGATAATTTCCATGTCATTAGCGAACTTCTTAGTACTTTACGTTTTCTTTCCAGAGTGGCTATCCTTTGCAAGAACATGCCTCGAAGCCTTAGGACTAAGAGTAGCGAGCGATTTCTCAGTTCTTCTCTGGACCCTCCTGCTCACCGGCGTATATAATGCAGTTCATATCCTCGTATCAATTTTACCCTCATACGCTCTAATCAAGACAGTTTTGAAGCTTAAGATGGCTTTGGGAAGGGTTTGGATAGATGAGGTAGTAGGAAAGCGATAGCACAGTTCAACGCTCTATCTTATTGCTCCCTTCGAGTTTGGAAGCAATTCAAGTACAATATTGATTTGTAGATAAGCTTTGCAAGGAGATAAGCTGCATCCTTCCTGCCTACAATTGGGCTGAACTCGACGAAATCCATCCCTACAACTTCTCTTGATGAAATAACTTTTCTAAGCAACATAGTCGTTGTATACCAATCGAAACCCCCTGGCTCGGGGGTCCCAGTGCAAGGCATTATCGAGGGATCCAAGAAATCTACGTCAAAGCTTAAATAAATGGGGAGGTCCCCAAATTCGTCCAAGGCATCACTTAACTTCTTCATTGGGTTTTCCTTAGCTTCCAACGCCGTTATGACTCTCACCCCCCTTTCCTCATTTATGAATTCAGCTACCTCTTTACTCATCGATCTGACGCCAAATATCAAGGCCCTTCCAGTCAGCTCCAAACACCTCCTCATGGCACACGCATGGCTGTATCTGCTTCCATCGTACTCATCGTGCAGGTCAGTGTGGGCATCAAAGGATAGACACAGCAACTCATCGTATTCCCGCTTTAACGCTTTTACTCCAGCAACTGTGATCGAGTGATCCCCTCCCAGCAAGATAGGGAATTTACCGTGGATAATTACCGTGCTAACAGCCCTTTCTACTCTCTCCAATGTCTTTGAAGGTGAGGCTCTGACTGGCTCAACCTCCTCCATGGTCCAAATTCCTTCGAAGCTAGTACCAAGCTCTATATCGTAAAACTCAACATATTTTGAGGCATCTATGACCTCGTATGGCCCGAATCTGGCTCCAGGGAGCCACGATGTTGAAGAATCATAGGGAACAGGAATGACTATATATCTTGCCTCCTCAAAAGGGCAGTTTTTCCTCATAAATGAGAGTTTATACTCCATATACGTTCCCTCACCTTTCCTTTATTTCTTAGAATATTTTAACTGTCCGAATTCTCAAAGAAGGAAGCGTTGCTTAAAGTGATTGTAAGCTCGGTTTGCAATAAAGTTTTAAATTACTCCCCGATTGGAAAGCAGGGCTTCATTACCTGCCCAGAAACGAGGTGAAACGTCATGTCAGCTGGTCGTGTAGGAGTTCCTATGACGGATAGAATCCTAGAATTTCTGGAGGAGAAGAATCCAGGGTTTAAGGCAGCGGTATGGCGGATATTTTACCCAATGAGGGACGAGGATCCAATAGAGGTTTCAGTGAAGCCAGGAACCCTTTCTGGAGAAGTGCTCGAACTGACCTTCGACGACAGACCGATAATAGTGAGGGAAGAACCGAAGCTTACCAGGCCAGAGGGGTGAGGGCTAAACAGACCCTCACCCATGCTCTCCTTTTTTAACAGTTAAAAATATTAATTCAGGGCTGGATCTTAACTTGGTGACCTAATCTGACTTCAAAGAAGGTTTACATAGTTATTCCAATTTCTAAACCATCCGAAGGAGCTGCTGGGATTACTGGTTTATGGAGAGTCTTCAGGCCCATCATAAACAAGGAGAAGTGCACGAAATGCTTTATTTGCTGGCTTGTCTGCCCTGAAGAGGCTGTTGGTGAGGGAAAGGATGGATTTCCCAGCATAAATTATACCTATTGCAAGGGATGCGGAGTCTGCTGGGACAACTGCCCTGTAAAAGCCATCTCAATGGTTGAGGAGGGTGAAAGGAGTTGATGTCTAAGGAAGAAGTCGCTGGAGAGTGGAAGATCCTGACGGGAAATCATGCAGTTTCCTATGCTGCAAAGCTTGCAAGGGTCCAGGTGGTCCCTGCATATCCAATCACTCCTCAAACCACCATAGTCGAGCTTATCTCTGAACTGATAGAGTCGGGAGAAATGAGCGCGAGGATGATAAGGGTTGAAAGCGAGCACTCAGCTATGGCAGCTGCTATAGGAGCCTCCGCTGTTGGAGCTAGAGTTTTCACCGCAACAGCAAGCCAAGGTCTCCTTTTAATGCATGAGATGCTCCACTGGGCAGCTGGCTCAAGGACCCCCATTGGGATGGCGGTCGTAAACAGGGCAGTTGGACCCCCTTGGAACATACACACGGACCATCAAGATGCCATATCCCAAAGGGATACTGGCTGGATCGTTTCCTTCGTCTCATCTAATCAGGAGGCTTTAGACGTTGTCATAACCCTTTACAAGGTTGCAGAGCACGAGGAAGTTCTCCTTCCCTTCATGGTCTGCTTAGATGGTTTCGTTCTCAGCCACACTTACATGCCAGTCTACCTTCCGCCTCAGGAGGAGGTTGATGAGTTCCTACCTCCTTACGAGCCACCTCACTGGAGGCTGGACCCATCCAATCCTATCTCATTCGGCCCCTTAGTTCTCCCAGATCAGCCCTACCAGGAGATGAGGTGGTCGATTCACGAGTCCATGAAAAGAGCCCTTGAACTTTTCGAAAGGTTTAGCAAGGAGTACAGCAAGCTCTCCGGCTTTTGGCACGGTGGAGCTATAAAGAGCTACGAAACTGATGATTCAGAATTCGTAATAATCACGTCTGGAGCCCTAGCTTCGGAAGCTGAGGCAGCTGTCGACAAGATGAGAAGGGATGACATTAAGGTGGGTCTTCTCAAGATAAGGCTTTACCGTCCATTTCCTTCAGAAGAAATTGCTAAGGAGCTTGAGAACAAGAAGGGAGCTATAGTGATAGATAGAAGCATATCCTTTGGCTTTTCAGGACCTTTAGCTGAGGATGTAAGGGCAACTTTGCACTCATTCGGCCTAAATACTCCTGTTGTAAGCTTTGTAACTGGACTAGGAGGCAGGGATGTAACGCTGGAAGATGTTAAGCGAATGGTTTCGAGAGGAATCTCCCTAATCAAGGAGGGAAGGACTCCCCTAGTTCTCTGGCATAAAATGAGGGAGGTTTTCTAGATGGTGAAGCTTAGCGAGCTTAGGAAGGAGGGGAGGTATCTCCTGCCAGGATCTGCTGCTTGCCCAGGGTGTGGCTTGGCAATAGCCTTCAGGATAGTTTCAAAGGTTCTGGGAAGGAACACGATCTACTTTGTCCCCGCATGCTGCACAAGCGTAATTCAAGCCCCATATCCAAAGAGCTCCTTTAACGTTCCAATATACAATGTTGCCTTCATGGCGGCTGCGGCCGCTGCAAGCGGAGCGGTTGAGGGGCTTAAAGCATTGGGAAGAGAGGATGTTCAGGTGGTGGTTTGGGCTGGAGATGGAGGTACGGTTGACATCGGAATTCAAGCCCTTTCAGGAGCATTTGAAAGGAATCACAGCTTTATATATGTCTGCTATGACAACGAGGCCTACATGAATACAGGAATTCAGAAGTCTGGCTCAACTCCCTATGGAGCTTGGACTACCACCACTCCAAGGGGAAGGGTAGGGATGAAGAAGAACATGCCCTTCATAGTTGCAGCCCATGGAGCCCCTTATGTCGCTACAGCAAGCATAGGATACCCCTTTGACCTTGCAAATAAGGTTGAGAAGGCCAAAAAGATTGAAGGACCGAGATACATACACATACTTACTCCCTGCCCTCCGGGATGGAGGTTTCCGATGGAAAAGACTGTCAGAATAGGGAAGCTTGCAGTGGACTCTTACATCTGGCCTCTGTACGAGATAGAAGAGGGAAGGCTTAGAATAACAATTAGGCCGAAGAGGATTCCCGTGGAGGAGTACTTAAAACTCCAAGGAAGGTTCAGGAATCTCTCAGCCGAGGACATTAAGAGAATAAAGAGAATGGTGGACGAGCAGTGGGAGATACTTCAGAAGCTAGAAGGAATCGGTAAGATATTCCCCCTGAGCAATTTCACCTAAGCAGGACAGCTAGTTAACCCCCAGCGACGGGACTTCTTTCAATTCCTTCTTCCCAAATCTCTTTATCAAGACGCTCAAGATCAGCCCTAATGCCAAGGCTGCGATCGCCGCGTAGAAGATTGGCCCAAACATGAGGAGGAACTCCACATCCTCAACTAATCTGATGGCATCCCCCACCTTTCCCTGATCAAGCAGGCTCTTTGCCCTCTCCAATTGAAGTTTTGCTATCCAAATAAACGGATTAAGCCTAAATCCCTTGCCAAGCCTTGCCTTTACTTCCAATATCCTTCCCTCTAGCGAAGGCCTTATTTTGAACCCCCACTTTCTGAACAAAGGAGTGAGATCTTCTCCAGCGGCTTGGCTCAAGTATAGAACAAAGAGGTCCATGGAATCTATCTCAACCCCCTCCTCAACCACTATATCGAAGAACCTATCGAAAAGTTCTATCCCGCCATATCTCTCACCTAGTTGCCAAATTAGATAAAGGCTTGCTGCGTAATAGGGCCTTGGATCGGGGGGAGGTCCGCCTCCCCTCCAATCTACCAAGAATCCGAAGTCCTCAATCTCCTTCCCAACCTGTTTTGCTGATTCTATCTCATCAATGCCGAGCTTAACGCCTCTTTCTTTTAGAATCTCAATTGCTAGATAGTTTGCAAGCCCCTCGTGAACCCATCTGAGCTGAGTTGAGAGCCCAGCCTGACCCATATACTGGTGGAAGAGTTCATGAAGAAGGGTCTCCTCCAACGTCCCTTCTGGCATCCTGACCACTATCATGTTAACGTAAACTCGCTGGGGTTCGAACCTCTCTTCTGCCTTGAGGAGCCTTGTATAACCAAGAGTATAGAGCTCCTCAACGTTCTCAGGAACAAACAGTTCAAGTGTAATGTTCATTTCTGGTTGATTTGTTACATCCATTATCCTGTCAATGAACTTCCTGTAAGTAGAGCTCAAGTTTTGAGCAACGTCAACGTACCTGCCTGGGCAGTTTATCTTCAGCAATCCCTCTGAGATCTCCACGAATTCGGTTTGAGGAACCTCGAAGGATATCAAAACCCTGACCAGATGGCCCCTATAATCTTCAGAGTCGAAGAAGATAAGCCTTCTATTCCCAATAACAACCTCTTGGCGAAAGACGTTCTTCAATATTTCCTCTTCTGTGGAGAGAAAAATGTTCTCTATCTGGTAGCTTGCTGAAAGGTTTACAACTATCCTGGCGTGATGCTCAGGGGAATAGCCTATTGCCGTAGAAAAGAACACTCCCTTTGGTTCTACTATTAAAGCACCAAACCTGTAACTCCAGTTTATCTCCAAGCGGGCGTCTCGGCCGTACTCGAAGGTGAGGTTGTTGTAGAAGTAATATGTTGAGTTCACGAAGGCGCTCTTAGTTATCCCGACTAGCTTCTTATCGTACTCCCTAAATTTTGGAACTAGAATCCATGCCTTACCGGCTTCCTCGGAAGTGAAGTTCACGTATATGTCTATCCATCCATTCTCATGGACTGTGAAGAGGTAAAAGAAGCCTTCTTTATCTTCTTTTGTTACAACTAGCCCTAGGTTCAAGGGCAAAACTATCAAAATTGCTAAAAGTGCTGCGTATGATCTTCTCATCTCTTGTTTTTGTAAAGTCGAGAGAGCTTATTAAACACTACTTGTCTCAGGCACCTCCCTCACAGCTTTATTGTAAAGTAAAGCTGTTACAAACTCTTGGCACTATTTTTCTTTGAAAGATTTTGAATTCTTAGCTTTTAGATGTTAAGTATCCGGTTGCGAGATTAAACTCTTTAGCTGGCGGAGATATTAGACAAGAGTTAGCTATCTGTTCTTTGAGAAGCATCTCCCATATTGCCTTAGGGCATCAGCGTAGTTGTTTCCTCTGTAAACCCTTCTTCATGTAGTTTTCGAACGCGTACAATTCCTTTATCTCCCAATAGATTAACGAAAACCATCGGAAAGTAAATGACATAAATCAATTCCACTAAATTCTATTCATGGAAGCCATAAATATACAACGAAATCCCGCTAACCGAAGCTTTCATACCAACTAGGCTCTTGCATAGAGAAGGGCAGTTAAGAGAACTCTAGAGATGTTTGAAGCCTTTCTTGGAAGGGGGAAAAATTCCAGATAACGTTTTTCTTGTTGGTCCAACTGGAAATGGGAAGACAACCGTTGCTAAATGGATAGTGGAGTCATGTTTCGAGGATAAGTTCGTTTATGTTAACTGCTGGAAATACAAGCGTACGCATCAAGTCCTTAAGGAAATCCTTCTCAGTTTGAGATCCCTATTCATGGAAAAGAACCTACTTCTGAGTTAATTAGAATGCTGGAAAGGCTTATTGAAAGGAAGAAGCGAATAATAGTTTGTTTGGATGAAGTTGATCAGTTGAAGAACTACGATATACTTTACGTATTGCAAGGCACGATTGTTACCTTACCCTTATTTCAAAACGATTACAAGGCTTTGATCGGTTTAGATGTGAGGATAAAGAGCAGGCTTAACCTCGTTGAGATAGAGTTTTTCTGCTTACAGACAAGAATAAGTTATTTGACATCTTAAAGGATAGGTGAGCTACTCATTTAGACTTGGAACTTTACCAGTCAGCTTGATAAGGATAGCTTCAATAGCTGCTAAGGGAGATGCTAAGATAGGCTTTGAGATACTAAGAAGGGCTGGGAAGAAGGCTGAGGAAAAAGGTCTAAGGAAAGTAACAGTTGATGAGACAGAGGAGGCATTGAAGGTAGCGATGAAACTAAGAAAGTCCTATCTTCTTTCAGAGTTAAACGAGCAGTTTAACGCATGATCTTATAGAGCTTATCTAAATCCAATTTTTTCTTCGCTTTTTGTGATATCTTTTCTATTATTCTTTTCCAGAGGTCGAAAGGAATTTTTTCTGAAGGTGAAATTGGGTCTAGAGGTGGAAGCCCTGCCAGCTCTTTATAGTATGGAAGAACACCTAAAATTTCTACTTCAATTCTTTTTTTATAAATTTCTTTTATTCTTTTTAATCCTAAATTCACATATTTCTCCTTTATCCCCACTGACAATAACTCCTCTTCCATGAATTTGTTCAGTATTATTCCCTTAACCCTTTCTCTTTCATCTTCCTTTAGGTAAGATAGAACTCCTAGAACCGAGTCTAAGTTATCGGTAACGAAAATAACAGGAGCATCAGCGATTTTAGCGGTCTCCATGTTGGCTATGTCTAGGAGATCAGAAAGAGGGCCGAAGCCTAGGAGCTTCGAAGGTCCTGATCCTTCAATAACAATAACATCATATTCTTTCGATAAACTTTCGATGCATCTTTTAGCTGCTTCTCTTATCTCTCTATAACTTTCCCTTATCCCAAGAAGCCCTTTCAAAGAAGATAAAATGAAATCTTTCATCGGGTCGTATTCCTTTTCGATACATTCTCCTTCTAAGAATAAGTCGAACTTTCCATTGCCCACTGGTTTGGGAGTGAAAGGATTCATCCTGTAATCCGGCTCTGTTCCAGCA
>JAVCBX010000201.1:0-4015 GCA_037917635.1 Thermoproteota archaeon
GGTTTGTGGAGATTGAAGAATTGTTTTAGGGCTTCCTTTCTCCCTCTTTCCTAAATCTCCTAAGAGCATACTCCACCTTTGCCTCATGAATCAGCTCGTAAAACCTGGACGAAGGTCTCGGTTCCTCTGCCAATATTTCTCTAACCTTCCTCTTGGGAATACCGCTCGCCAATGCTAGGGCTCCAGCCTTTCCAAATTTGGAAATTATTGAAGCAGATTCCCTCAAATCCCTCCAAATTCTCTTGCTTTCTCCACTTAGGGCGCCTTCCCTTGCTCTCGTAAGGACAAGGCCCACCTCAAACTCGTCCGCATCTACCATGCCTATCAGCCTTGAACCGCAGATGGGGCAGGAGGGCCGATCTTCAAGCTCGTGAAGCTCCATTTCCTCAGCATATCCCTTGCACTCGATGCATGCAAACGTCTTAGATTTGCACAGAAGCTCTATTCTCATCTTTGCAGCTCTAAGTGCCCTTCTTCTCTCGAGCGGAATTTTCTCAAGCTTCCTGCTCATCTGTTCAATGCCCACCCTCGCTATGGGAGTTGGGCTTTCAAGCTCGCCTAGACAGACAACTTCAATTTCCCCCCTTTCTATCCTCCTCAAAAGCCTCTCAGCTCCCTTAAGATCAAGATCTCTCTCAATGGCCTCTCTAAATGCCTCTTTATAAACCGGGGTATCTCTAAGAGCCTCTATTAGATTATCAACAAACTCTCTGCTCAAAGAAGCCTCTTTCTCAAGGACTCCCATCTTTCTTGCTGCTTGAGTTATTCTGAACCTAAAGAAACCGCTCTTCTCCATGGTTCTCCTGACTATTGGTGTAACTTCGGGTCCGCTTCCCTCCCTAAGTATCGTTGAGACCTCCTCTGGAGAAACTTGACCCTTAAGATATACCCTATATGGGTCCTCGCTTACAGCGACAGGCTTTGCAAACCTCTCCGTCAAGACCTCTGAGAGAAACCTGGAAAGCGCTCTGTTAATGAGAGTTCCTCCAAGGACGTGAACGATAACTAGGTCTCTATAAGATTCGACAACAATTCTTCTATCAGTTGGAACCTCGTAGCCCAGCTTGCATTGCTCAAAGACTGGTTCTATCCCCTTAGCTATGAAATGGGGGGAAGAAGCATATTTCTTTGACAGCTCCTCTGCTATCTCAAAGAGATCTCTTCCTTCTCTAAACCTTTCCTCAACCAGCCTTCTTATGGAGCCTACTTCCTGTGCAACCTCATAAGGAACGGGAATCTCTTCTCCTATCCAGCTTGGAACGGCTCCCAATGGATCTTCTGCTTTCTTAACGTATACGCGATCCTCAAAGACCTGGACAACTGTCCAAACTTCTCCAGCCATTATGAACTTAACCCCTAGCTTTCCATATTCGGCCACGAAAGGCTCGTCAAGAGCACCAACAGGCTCTTCTGAGTCCTGATCTATCACTAGATATTGTTTCACATCTGGTATCATGGAGAGATTTTCGAAGTAGTAAGTGTAGATCCTCTCGGGCGGCCCTACTCTAAAGAACTCAACTTCTTTGAATGAAAGTCTCAAGAAGGGACTCCTCATTTGGGCCATAAATCTGAGGAGCTCCATAAACTCGTAAAACTCCAAATTTCTGTAGTTATAGGCCCCTTTAACGATTGCATAAACCTCCTCTACGGCCCATCTTTTCTTTGTAAGGAGAAAGCCAGCTATCTCGTGCATGAGAGCATCAAGGGGTTTTTCAGGAATCTTCACGGGCTCAAGCTCATCTGACATTGCCCTCCTGGCTACCACCAGGGCTTCGACGGCATCATCGGGGTTTTGAACTACTACGGTGCCTCTTGAGACGGCTCCTACCCTATGCCCGCTCCTGCCCACACGCTGAACTAAGCGAGTGGCCTGCCTTGGAGAGTTGTACTGAATCACCATGTCTATGGATCCAATGTCTATGCCTAGTTCAAGGCTCGAGGTCGCTATTAACGCCTTCAGAGTCCCGGACTTTAGGCCTCTCTCCGCTCTTAGCCTACTTTCAACGGCCAGAGAACCATGATGTACGTTTATCGGTATTGAAACATCCCATAACTTGAACCTGCTTCCCAACACTTCTGCCATGGGCCTTGTGTTCGTAAATATAAGACAGGACTTGGAGGACTCGACGATTTTCTTTATGCAACGTAGTCTGGCCGCAACATCTGGGTAGGTATATAGCTTTGAAGCGAGTTCAAAGTCTTCTGGCTTGGGCTCTGGATATGCTACGTTCACCCTCATCAGCTTTACAATAGGAACGTATATCATCTCACAGGAGCCAGAGGATCCAACTAGGAAGCGAGCAACCTTTTCTGGGCTACCAACAGTTGCTGAAAGCCCTATTATTTGAAAATCACCTTTTTTCAGCCATTTTAATCTTTCTAGAGCTAATGCAAGCTGCGCTCCCCTCTTGCTTTCAGCAAGCTCATGAACCTCGTCTACAATGACGTGCTTTACAGTTAACAGATTCTCTCTAAGTTTTCTTCCTATAAGCATTATTTGCAAAGTCTCGGGCGTTGTCACCATTATGTCTGGAGGCATATCCGCTTGAGTCCTTCTTTCCCTGACGGAGGTGTCCCCATGCCTTACCCCGATGGTTAGGTCTAGCTTTGAGCACCACCATTGAAGCCTTTCCATAAGGTCCCGATTTAGAGCCCTTAATGGAGTGATGTAAAGGACCTTAACTCCCTTTATCCTTTTTTCCCCTAGAAGTTTGCTTAGGATTGGAAGAAAAGCCGCTTCAGTCTTTCCAGTTCCAGTTGCGGCTATTAGAAGGACATTTTTCCCTTCCAGAATGGGCTTTATTGCTCTTGCCTGAGGGTCGGTTGGCTCCATGAAACCTCTTTCCTTCACAAGCCTTCTGACTGGCTCTGCAAGCATTTCGAACGCGTTTGTTTGAGGCTGTGATGCAACCATATTCAAGGTGGATTTCCAAGTGGCTATATTTATTCTAGCTCCTCAAAGGTTGATTAAGAAGTCGATTTTATTACGTTTATACGCATCCTTAGAACGGATGAGTTCCATCGGTCAGAAAAGAGTTGCTGTTAAGATCATTTTGGTTCTTAAGGGAAAGTACCTGCTTGGCGAGGGAAGAATAAGGCTTTTGGAGGGGATAGATAGGTTGGGCTGCATTTCTAAGGCAGCAAAAGAGCTAAATATCCCTTATAGGGTTGCAATACGTCATATAAGGAGGACTGAAGAGAGAATAGGTGAGAAGCTTGTCATCACAAGGAGAGGGGGTAAAGGAGGTGGAGGAAAGGCTGAACTCACGCCTTTGTCCAAGGACATGATTGAAATCTATAAAAAGGCTAAAGAAGCTGTTGAAAGGGCGATTAAGGAAGTTTTAGGCAACAGCTCTGGGTATTGGGTCTAGAAGTAGTCTGGTATTCTCCTAAGAAGCATTCCTTCAACAGTGATGGGCTTTGTCCTCATAGCCACGTTATAGGCTTCAGTGAGCTTCGATTCCCTCTCAGCATATATTGTCATTAAAGGATCCCCCTTCCTGACCTTGTATCCTACCTTGGCGTGTAGCAGAATTCCAGCTCCCTTCTCAGAGGGAGCTCCGGCCGCTAAACTTATCTCTCTAACGGATTGATTGTCCACATCAGTGACGTAGCCATCGCATGGAGCCTTGATCTCAGCCGTATACGGGCCCAAAGTTATGTCATCTGGCTTAACTTTTGGATCCCCGCCTTGGGCTTCTATTATCTCTCTCATCTTCTTAAGAGCCTTTCCAGACCTTAATGCCTCTTTAGCGAGGTCCTTACCACTTCCCCTTGGTGAAATCCCTGCCATTTCCAATAACAGTCCGGCTAATGCTGTTGATTTCTCAACCAGGCTCGCTGGTCCCATTCCCTGAAGCGCCTCAAGCGCCTCCTTTGCCTCCAGAGCTGGACCAACCGCATGGCCCACGGGTTGTCCTCCGTAAGTTATTCCACACTGGACTCTAACTCCGAATCTCCTCCCTAGCTCGATAAATTGGGACGAAAGGTGCTCAGCCTCCTCACCGCTCTCAAC
>JAVCBX010000078.1:0-13667 GCA_037917635.1 Thermoproteota archaeon
TCCCGGTAGGCCTCGTAAGAGAGAAGCTTCACCCTTGAGCCATCTCTCCCAAATTCCCTAACTATGCCCTTGAATATTACGACGGCACCGCACTTCTCAAGGTTTTTGCAGGAGCTGAGAGTTTTAAGAAGATCTTCCAGCCTCACCTCTCCTTTCTTTGAAAGCATGACTTTCTGGCTCATCGTCCCCACTAAGCCGTCATCATTTAATTTCTTTTGTATCCAAGGCCCTTTGAGGAAAGGTAAAATAACTTCTGGCTTAGAGGGTTCTGGATCAAAGGAGGGCCTTTCATGAGATACTTAATCCTCCTGGTGAACGACGATGGAATCGGGTCTAAGGGCCTGTTTTACGCGTGGAAGCACTTGAAAGAGCTTGGAGAGATCGTTGTAGTGGCTCCAGATAGGCACGTGAGCGGAGCTAGTAAGAGCATAGGAGTTGGAAGGGAGCTTAAAGTTGAGGAAAGGGAGATAGCCGGAATGAAGGCTTATTCAGTCTCAGGAACTCCTGCCGATTGTGTTCTCCTTGGTTTGTTCAAACTTTGTGAAAGAAGGCCCGATTTAGTGGTTTCTGGGATAAACATAGGTCCAAACCTAGGTATGGACGACTTCCTGAGCTCTGGTACGGTCGGAGCAGCTTTGGAAGCTTCCATTCATGGTATAAAATCTGTTTGCGCCTCTTATTGCATCTTTGGTTTTGAAGCTCCTTCAATTGAGCTTGAAAGATCGGGAATGGTGCTAGGAAAGCTTATTGAGACTATTATGGAGATAGGCTTTCCAGCAGGGATAGACATTCTCTCCCTTAACATTCCAGCAAATTTTAAGGGGAAACTAAAGGTGACAAAATTAGCGAAAAGCCCTTATCCTGACGTATTTGAAGAGATAAGGCCAAATGTCTACGCATGGAAGGGTTGGGCCATGGATCTTTACGTTTTAGAGGAAGGATCGGATGTTGAGGCGGTTTCAATGGGTCTAATATCCCTCACACCCGTATGTCTCAAATCCTTAGGGCAGATTTCACCTAGTCGTGAGCTTTTGAAGATGGAGAAGGAACTAAATAAGCGGTTGGACTCGCTTAATTTTTAGCAAAGGGATATCTCTCCCTTAGCAAGCTTATCGCAAAGCTCAAGGATTCGGTCAAGCTCAGAGTTTATTATCTCCTCTATCTGACCCTTGAGATCTTCCAGCTTCCATCCCTCCTTCATGACCAGCTCGGCTGCCGCCATGACCGGTTGATCTATCCTCTGACCTATCTTGCTCAGAAGCCAGACGTAAACTTCCTCAAGCCCTGGCACCTCTCTGTATATCCTCTCAGCTATCTTGTGAGTTAGAACGTTGTAAATCTTGCCGACATGGCTTACAGGATTTTTACCAGCTGCTGCCTCTGAGCTTACTGGCCTATTAAGGGGAATTACCCCGTTTACCCTGTTCCCCCTTCCTACTTGGCCGGAGTCACCGCTTTCGGCGCTAGTTCCGAGAACTGTCAGGTACAATCCGCTAACCCCCCTCCCTCTAACATCTAAAGTGTTTAGTTCGATTGTCACCTTGTCGAAATCGAAGTTCTCACTTATGAAGCGATGTATCTCCTCCCTCACCTCTTCCTTCCTCCTAAAATATTGCTCCTCGCTATCTATGAACCTGTCCACAAACGCCATTGCTACGGTAAGATCGAGCTGATCCTTAACCCTCATTCCCATCACTTTTACATCCTCTCCGGTTTCGGGGTAGCTCTTCTTGAACTCCCTTGAGTTCAGAAACCTTTCTACATTAAGCACTGCTCTTTCAGTTTTGGAGAGGGGAGCGTATCCCACAGCCGCAGAGGTGTCGTTAGCTCCCAGCACCCTTTCGCCCCTCCTGAATATGTCAGTAAGCTCTGCTGATCCTGGTTTAAGCTCCACTTGATAGGTGATGTGTTCATCCGGATCGACGAACCTGAGGTTCTCCCTTATCCATGCTTTCGCAGCCCTTATTGCAACCTCTTTTATGGGTATTTCAACCCCTTGATATTCTGTCGTCGCCCTGTCACCGAAGACCAAGAGCATAGGCTTCTTCACAATGCCTCCTCCAAATCTGACCTCGGTCTCCCCTGCAACCAGCAGAGATTTGTCGGCGTTGTAGTGCAAGATGCCCCCAAATCTCCTCTCGTACTCCTTGTTAAGCTCTATTGAAACCCTGTCCATTATGGCATCGCATATGTAGTCAGGATGGCCCAGTCCCTTCCTCTCGACTATCTCAAGCTCTTGTTCTTCAAGCGGGGTCTTCATAAGGCGCCTTATGAGAATCCTTCTCATTATGGCACCTCTTTTTTCCAATTAAGTTGTTAAAATAAAAACTAGTTCTAAACATTACCCTGGAATCGTCAAGCCGCTTCCCAAGGATTCCTCCATTCCAAGCCTCTCCATCGCTTCCCTTAGCCTCTCGTATTCATCTCTCTCTAGAGCTAGAAATATCTTTTCGGCCTTCTCTCCCAGTTTCGCTATTTCTCGAGCCTTAAAGTGTGCGAGTTTCTCGGTTAGGATTATCTGAGGCTTAAGCTTTATTCCATCCTCGCCTATGGAGGATATGAGGAATAGCCCAGTGAGCTTGAAGCTTTCGCCCTCCGGCACTCCCAGAAAGGCCTCTTCCTCCTCCTTGACCTCTGTAGGGATCGGTATCGCGCCTGATCTCAAGATTCCTTCCTTCACGGCCCTAGATGCCTCCTTCTCTTCAACCAAAATCAGCCATCCTGTCAGGTTCCTCACCTAGGAAGGTGAATCTAAATGCTTTATAAAGTTCGAATGAAGCCAAATTCCCTCAACCTTTAATTTGTCAATCGCCAAAAAACAAGATTAGATTGAGCGTCGAGTTGAGGGTTAGAGGACCCGAGCTTAAGGAACCGGTTTTGGTGGCCGCGCTTCCAGGGGCTGGTTTGGCTGGACTGATAGCAGTTGATCACATGATTAAGGTACTCAACATGGTTGAGGTCGGCTTTGCTGAATCACCCCTGTTTCCACCCATAGTTGGAGTGGAGAACGGAAGAGCCTATCACCCTATCAGGATATTCATGAGCGAGGAAAAGGGAATTTACGCCATGAAGGGCGAAATACCCATTCCAGGCGCAGGCATAATTCACTTGACCACGACCGTGATGGATTGGATAGATAGGATGAGGCCTAAGCTGGTCATACTGCCAGACGGGATAGGGGTTCCGAACAGGCTTGATCTAGCAAAGCCAAGGGTTTTCAAGGCATTTAATATGGAGTACGCTGCGAAACTACTTGAGAACGTGGCGGGAGAAGTGCTTGAGCACGGATACATCTCAGGCTTCCCTGCTTTGATGCTAAGGGAGGCTGAGAGAAGGGGAATTCCAGCGGCAACCCTAATAGTCCAGTGCTTTCCAACATATCCAGACCCAGGAGCAGCGGTCTCGCTACTTGAGACAATAGGACAACTAATAGGGATTGAGATAGAAGTCTCAACGCTTGAAAAAAAGTCAGAGGAGCTTAGAATAAAGTTGAGGGAGCTCATGGACAAGACTGTGAAGGTGACTCCAATACTTCCCGGTTACGTGGGGTGATGGAATGGGCATAGAGAGGATCTGGAGGGAGATCTGGACTTTCATATCCTTCAGGCCTGGAGGGATTGAGCCTCTCCATGAGTTAGAGGTTGGAAGGGACAACGTCAGGATAACCGTCGACCTTCCAGGCGTGAGGAAGGAGGATGTAAAGCTCGAAATAAGCGAAACTGCTGTAAGGCTTGAAGCGGTTTGCAGGCTAGCAGGGAAGGGCCTTTGCTACAAGAAGGAGATAGAGCTTCCTGTGGAGGTTGATCCATCTGGAGCTAGGGCTAAGATGAGGGGAGGCGTGCTTGAAATAGTCATTCCCATCAAGGGAAGGAAGTTCCAGAGGATAAAGGTGGAATAAGATGGAAAGCATGCTATTCTCCATCCTAGCTGATTATTACGAGAAGCTTGAGCAGATCTCGGGCAGAATAGAGATGACGGAGCTGCTTGCGGACCTTCTCAGGAAATCCCCTCCCCAAGATATAGACAAGATCTGCTACCTCACTCTAGGTAAAATAGCTCCTGACTTCGCTGGAATTGAGCTTGGAATTGGTGAGAAGCTAGCGCTAAAAGCCATAGCTATGGCAAGCGGACAATCTGAGAAATTGATAAAAGAGGAATTTAACAAGCTTGGGGACATAGGAAAGCTTGTTGAGTGGGCAATAAGTAGGAAGCCAGCTCTTCTCGAGTTCAAGGAGGAGCTTACTTTTCAAGAGGTTTTCTCACGTCTTATGAAGATAGCTACAGCATCTGGGGCTAAATCGCAGGACATTAAGCTTAGAACTCTGGCTGGACTGATAGCGGATTCGAGCGGGAAGGAGGCAAGGTACATTGCCAGGATAGTGACTGGAAAATTAAGGCTTGGGGTGGGGGACATGACTTTGTTGGATGCAATGGCAGAGATCTACCTCGGCTCAAGGTCTAGGAGGACCGAGATAGAGAGGAAGTATAACATCTACCCAGACGTGGGAAGAATAGCAAAAGCTCTTGCAGAGAAAGGAGAGGAAGGGCTTAAGGAAATAGATGTAACGCTTGGGGTCCCAATAAGGGTGATGTTGGCCCAGAGGGTAAAATCAATTGAGGAGGTTTTCGATAGGACTAAGGAGCCCTTCTTAGCGGAGTACAAGTACGATGGAGAGAGGATGCAGATACATATCTGGCCAGATAAGAGGGTTAAGATCTTCTCGAGGAGGCTTGAGGACATAACCCATCCTTACCCCGACATAATAGCTGGGATCAAGCAGGCCTTTAAGGGAAGGGATGCTGTCCTAGATGGGGAATGCGTTGCCGTAAACGTCGATACGGGAGAAATATTGCCTTTTCAAAAGCTCATGCACAGGAGAAGGAAGTACGGTGTAGAGGAGATC
Organism: Thermoproteota archaeon; assembly: GCA_037917635.1. Lineage (GTDB taxonomy): Archaea > Korarchaeota > Korarchaeia > Korarchaeales > Korarchaeaceae > QMVU01. Next base: position 4,905 of record JAVCBX010000078.1, read on the forward strand.
CTAGAGGAGATACCCACCATGCTCTTCCTCTTCGACATACTTTACTTGGACGGTAAATCCTTGATAGACCTGCCCTTGGATAAAAGGCGCTCCATGCTCCATGAAGTAATAGATGAGAACGAGACTGTCAAAATAGCTGTAGGAAAGATCATGAGGAAGGATCCAAAGGCGCTAGAAGAGTACTTGAACGAAGCGGTTTCGAGTGGGACGGAGGGACTAATGATAAAGGATCTAAATGCCCCTTATGAGGCAGGAGCGAGGGGCTGGAGCTGGATAAAGCTCAAGAGATCATATATAAGCAAGATGATTGAGCCTGTAGACCTAGTTGTGGTCGGAGCCTTTTGGGGAAGAGGGAAGAGGGCAGGGACTTACGGAGCCCTCCTGCTAGCAGCCTATAACGAGGAGAAGGACAGATTCGAGACAGTCTGCAAGATGGGAACAGGCTTCACGGACGAGGAGTTAGCTAGGCTTCCCGAGATCTTTAAGGATTACGCGATAGATCACAAGCACCCAAGGGTTTTAAGCGAGATAGAGGCCGATGTCTGGTTTGTGCCCGCTAAGGTGATTGAGGTTATAGGAGACGAGATAACTTTGAGCCCCATCCACACCTGTGCAAAGGGGGTTATTGAGGAGGGATCCGGTCTTGCGATAAGGTTTCCGAGGTTCACTGGAAAGTGGAGGGACGACAAGAGCCCTCAGGATGCTACCACAGTGAAGGAGATAGTTGAGATGTATAAAGCCCAGCTCGTTGAAATAAAGGAGAAGTGAACAGAATTCGATCATTCAGCTTGTTGCGAATTTTAACCCCTGTAATTTGCTCAAATCAATTTCTGGCTTTTCCATAGAGAGCTTTATGGTCTTAAATCAGTTAAGACCTTAACTCGACGTTATATTTATTAAATCTTAAACAAAAAACTGAATAGGAATTTAATCATTTAATGACCCGCTTCAATCAGTTGAATTTTTTCTTAATCTTTATTTACTTTGTCTGTACCAATGTTTCGAGGTAGAAGTCAGACTAACATAGGGTGAGCGATTGGAAGCGAAGAGGAGGGAACCGAGGGTTAGGTTGGTGGAGCAAGATCTTCTGGAACAGTTGAAGAAGATGGGACTAAAGGCAACAGTTCAAAGGTTTGAGATACTGAGAGTTTTGGTCACCGAGGAGAAGCACCTATCCCTTAGGGAAGTCCTTGAGAGGGTGAGGAAGAGGCTGCCCACAATAAGCCTATCAACCGTGTACAACACCTTGAGGTCGCTTGTCGACGTGGGACTTCTAAGGGAGCTAAATGTTTCCGGTGAGACAAAGTACGACATAAACGTGAAACCCCATGTAGACTTGGTTTGGCTCGACACCGGCGAAATAGAGGACTTCACGGATATAGATGTCGCTGCTCTAATAAAAATAGTTGAAGAGAAGACGGGAATGAAGGTCAAATCATGGAGAGTTGAATTTCATGGAGTTAGAGGGGAGTAATCTAGGTTTTGGAGGTCTTCTCAATAGCTCAGCGAGGCTCGGAGGATTAGTTTTTAGAGTCGATTTAATCTTCGATCCTTAACGAGAATGCTAAGGGGGCAACGGCTCTTTCCCAAGATCTCTTTTTAGAAAGTTTTGAGGGGGATGCATGACTTGCCCAGCTATGGCTTCGAAGACTTGCTTGCGAGAAAGGTGGTTGAAACCTTAGAGGAGGTGCTTGGCGAGAAGGTATCAAGGGCTATAGTTAGCATGATGGCAGAACTCAACCAGTCCTCAATCGAAGACACTTTAAGGGACCCAAAAGCCGTTCATTTTGGGCTTTTAGGCTTATTTGGAAGTGGGGGATTGCTCCTGGAGAGGATAATACTCCAAAAGCTTGAGGACTGCGTTAAGGTTAAGATAAATGCCGATGCCAACTTCCTAGAGGAGATAGAGAAGATCAGATCTGCTTACTCGAAGCCCGGACCCTAAGCTTTTCAATCTTGTATAAGTACCTGGCCAGTTTTATCGTCTCGCTCGAGACCTCAGACCTCCTCCCTCGATGGATCACAACATGTTTAACGACTTCTGGGGCTCTAGATACCCTAATTGCTTCTTCTACAGCATGATGCAATTGAACGCAGTGAGGAGAGCCATCAATGGAAAGCACAACTAGTTCCTTAAGCTCGACTCTTGAGAGGATCGACGCTATCTTCAGCGCTATCACATTTATGTGCTCGCTCTCCGGGCAGGTCGAGAGACAAACCCTTCCAGCACACTCCTCCTTAAATAGATCAGGATGCTCAATCCTCACGCAATTCCCATAGATCAAGAGTCTTGGATTTTCTCTTAAGAGCCTTGAGGCCGAGTTCGTGGACAAAAGCCTTAAATGACGTTCTGATCCACCGGTCATCATTTGGATGCCCTGCTTAAGCTATTTATTTATGCCCCCTCCCATCTAATCGATGAAGCCTCTGCCAAAGGAGTTCTTAGATTATGCATTTAAGCAGAGGAAGGAACTACTAAAGAAAGCCCTTGAAGGGGGGCTTCATGGCCCGGAATTCTTCGTAGCTTTCACCAGGCACACTCCAGCCATAATCTCTTACGGAAGCTCCGGCCTTAACGGTTCAATAAAGGGGATAGGATTCGTTCACAGGGAAGAGTTCATTTCAAAAACGGTTGAAGATCTCAAATCTACGCTCAACGAACTATTAGAGCTTCCGATGGATGAAGCGAAAAGGCTTTCAATGAAGTTCCTCTTGGAGGAGATTTATCTTGAGGAATTAGTTGACTTCACGATACTTTCAAGTCTGGAACTGGCGAAGGGCCATAGTTGGAGGAACTTTCAGGAAAATCCTCATGCTTCTATCCTCTTCTATACCCCACCATTGACCTCTTACGAACTGAGAGCAAAGGTTGAGATACACGAGCAAGGCCCCTATTGGGAGTTTGTAAATGCTGTCCACGACGTTTTTCACCTAGCTGGTTCTAAGAAAAGGAGAGATTGGTCTAAGACCCCGGCTTACATATTCCACATCAAAGAAATATACGATAACAGCGTTAAAGCGATGGGAAAGAAAATCTGGCCCTAGGCTTCTTCTTAAAAGCTAAGTTCCTTTATAAGGGCTTCCTTTCAGGAAGATGGGGATGCTTCGCTCAGATCTCGTGGATTAATTTCAGGGGAAGATCGCTCAAAACTTTAGTTAAAAACGTTAACAATATAAATGCCAATCGTCGAAAGCTCTTGAGCAGATTGAGCTACGGACTATCCATAAGGGAAGTTATGAGAGCTTGTATTAAGCTCAAAAGAGAGGGTAAAAGGGTGATAGATGCCCACATAGGCGCTCCTTCTCATGAGCCCCCAATTCCAGTTGAGGAGGTCCTTTCAGAACTTGGAGAGGTTGGAAGGGAGTATGCTCCCTTTGCAGGAATTAATGAGTTGAGGGAAGCCCTCTCAGATTTTGCAAGGGAGCATATAGGGATAAAGGTTGAGCCAGAAAGGATTTTCGTAGCTAGCAGCGGAGTCCACGCTATGCTCGTAACCTTAATTGGTTTTAGGGGAAGAAGAGGGCTTTTCCCAGCTCCAGGTTTCCCCCTTTACTTCATTCAATCCGAGTTGCTCGGACTCAAGTGCGACACCTATGATCCTACCGCACCGGATTTGGTGCAAGAGATACTCGGAAAGTTGAAGGAGGATACCTCCTTTGTCGTCCTAAATTATCCCCACAATCCAACTGGCTATTATCCTGAGAGAGGGGTTTTGTCAGAGCTTTACGAGGAGCTCAGGAATAGAGGAATTTACGTAATAGATGACGTGGTTTACCACGCAATATACTACGAGGAGAGGCCTGAGTTCGTTGGGGACTGCATGGTAGACAGCTTCTCTAAGATCTTCTCCCTTCCAGGGCTGAGAATAGGGGTGATATACCTAATAGAGGGGGATCCTTACGATTACGGGAGGAGGGTATATGGGACCTCAGCTGGCGCAAGCGTTCCCTCTCAGCTCATTGGGCTCAGGATGCTAAGGGCTTTGAGCAGGAGCTACTTGGAGGAGATAAGGGAGTTTTACAGAGTTAAGAGGGATTTGTTGGTTAAGGGCCTAGAAGAAGCTGGATTCAATTTTCCAAGGCCAAAAGGCGCCTTCTATGTGCTTGCTGAGCATGAGAAGATAGATGATGCTGAAAAATTTGCAGAACAGCTACTCAACCCGGATAGGGATGTTTGCGTTGGAATAGTCCCTGCCACTGGCTTCAGAGGAAAGGCAAATCAGTTCAGGATAAGCTTCGGAAAGCTGAGCGAGCTGGACGTCCAGATATTGGTAGAGGAGCTGAAAAAGGAGGTAGGAGCTTGAAGTCAGGGTGTAAAAATGAGAATAATCCTAAAACCCATCGGACACGTTAACGAAAGGGTTCTCCTGTTCCTAACCATTCAGCTGAAGAGGGTCTTTCCCCAGGCTTGGGTTGAGATCTCAGAGCCGATTGCAGTTCCCTCTTCCTCATACGATCCCACTCGAGATCAACACATCTCCTCAATAATCTTGGAGGAGATGATGAGCAGCTTAAGGGTTAGAGAAGGGGATAAGGTGCTTGGCATAGCAGACCTTGACGCTTACTCCGGAGACCTCAACTTTGTTTTTGGTGAAGCCTATGTAAATGGAAAAGCGGCCATCATCTACCTGAAGAGATTGAAGCCTGAGTTCTATGGAATGGCTTCCGATGAGGGCCTTTTCCTTCACAGAGTACTTAAGGAGGCCGTTCATGAGATAGGACATACCCTTGGTCTAGAGCACTGCAGGAACCCCAGGTGTGTCATGCACTTCAGCAACAGCATAATCGATACAGATTATAAGGAGCACAACTTCTGCAGCAGGTGCAGGAAGCTCGTTGAGGCGGCTATTAGGAAGGATCCATGAAACAATTATAAGTTGTCGAGCTCACTTGATTTCAGGTCAAGATGAGCAAGAAAATTACCTCAGTTCTGATTTTGGTGGTTTTTCTAGCCTCGTTCTCATGCGTTAAGATATCTGCTTGGTGGTTAGATGGCCATAGGCTGATAACGATGGAAGCAATTGAGGTGATATCGCAGGTCCTTCCAGAGTGGGCTGATTTCTTCAACCACTATGCCTACTTCCTAAATGATACCGTAACTTGGCCAGACATGATTTTCAAGCCTGAAGATCCTTTGGAGGAGCCGAGGCACTACTACGACTTGGAAGTTTCTCCTGAGGAAAGAAAGTACGAGCACGGGGTCCTTCCTTATGCTGTTGAAAACTACACTAAGCTGATGATTGAGGCACTTGAGCGCAAGGATTGGTACGAGGCCCTGGTAAACGCGGGCAGGATAGCTCATTACATACAGGACGCTCACCAACCCTACCACTGCACCGTAAACTACGACCCACTCGGCAAGCACATGATAGCTGACTCCCTTATAGAGAAGCACTGGGAGGAGCTAACGATAGAAGTACCACTAGAGCTTCACGTAATAGAGAACCTAACTGAGTACGCGATGGAGATAGTTGTTGATAGCAACTCAAAGGTCGCAAGGCTGAACGAGACGCTCATAGGGAATCCTGCTGATCCTGGAGATGACAGAGAGTGGAGCGAAGACCTAAAGGATTTGATAAGCGAGCAAACTAGCAGAGCGATAAAGGCAACTGCAGAGCTTTGGTATACGGCCTTAATGATTGCTGAGGTCGAGCCTCCAAGCCTTGAAGGTGTGAATGTGATAAAGATCGATATTTTGGCTCCAAAGGAGGCTACTACAAGACTTACTGTTGATGTGACCCTTGAAGACGGATTGGGCATTCCAGTTGATGCGAAGGTAATTTGGACCCTTGGAACAGATAGAGGAGAGGCTTCTAAGAGACCTTATCTCACCGGAAACTACAGAATAATAATAAAAGGGGATGTTCTTTCAAAGTACGCTGGGCAAGAGGTTGAGCTCTCAGTTAGGGCTGAAAGGCCTGGTTATGAGCCTGCAGAGGCCTCTGTTAAGGTTAGAATAGGAGTAACTCCATCTCCGACGCCAACTCCTACGAAGGAATTTCCAAAGGGTCTAATTATCCTTTCAGCGGTCATAGCGATTGTCTTGATCATGATCCTAGCTACGCTTAGGAGGAGATAGGTCCACCTTCTTAGCTCAAACAGCTTTTCAATACCTGAGAGTTGCAACTTCAAGGGACCTAACTTCCCCTTTTTCTAAGCGCCGGGAACTGATCCTAAAAACCCGGCGTTTTGTATGGTAGTGCTTCTAACTATGATGAATGCCGAGGAGTTTGTTTAAGGGAAAAAATTAGAATATATCAACCCCACACATCACATGCCAACGATATTTGGGAACGTACACGAGATTCCCCTAACTCGCGTAAAGGCATTTCTTCTTGCTTGTAACAATTCTCTTGCTTTAGTGGATACCGGAAGATCGGAAGAAGATGCTGAGAGGATACTAGAATACATAAAACGTCTTAACAAAAGTCCCAGAAATGTTGAAGTCTGCTTGATAATCCATCGTCATAGGGACCATATAGGGGGACTTTCAGGACTGAAGAATGAATGTGGCTTCAAAAATCGCATGTCATAGGGGAGATGCCCGCGCTATTGAAGAAATTACGGGCGTACATGTCGATCTGATGTTGGATGACGGACAAACCTTGCCATATTGCGGAGGAGTGGAGATAGTCCACGTTCCTGGACACACTTCGGGAAACGTCTGCTTACTCCTTACGAAATTTAAAGCGATCATAGCCGGCGATACCCTTTTCGTTATCGATGGAGAGCTCTCCCCTCCTCCTGATCACTATTGCGAGGATCTGGATGCAAAGCTCATCTCCTACGCCCATTCTAAGTTTTTTGAAGATAAGCGGTTCAGGTAAGAGGGGAAAGTACTCCGTTCTAGTTGATGTCGGGACACCAGGAAGGCCAAGGCTGCTGGAGATAAAGGTTAAAATGGGGTTGATTGACGGGATAAGGCGACTCTTGGGGCCCATTAGCACATTTTCCACCTTACTCCTGCCTTCCTCAATTATTTCCTTAAGAAGGGGATGAATGAGTCGCGCGAAAAATCCATTACAAGCTTTTTAAGAAGTTCGTGGAATTTTGAGAATGGATACAGACCAAGGTGTTCGGGTTGAAGGAGAAGATAAGGGTTGTGGGATATGGGATTGGAGCGATCGGCGCAAGAATAGCCAGGTTCATCATAGAGGAGAAAAAGGGGATTGAATACGTTGGAGCCATAGACATAGATCCTGAAAAAGTTGGAAAGGATCTCGGAGAAGTTATAGGTCTTGAGAGGAGCGTTGGTGTAAAGATATCGGACGATGCCGATAAGGTCCTATCTGAAACGAAGCCGGATTTGGTGATCCACACCACCCTTTCGTTCTTCGAAAAGGTTTACCCGCAGGTGGCAAAGGCTGTTGAACACGGCGCAAACGTGATATCCACATGCGAAGAGCTTGCTTATCCCTACATAGTGAATGAGGCTCTTGCAAAGAAGCTGGATGCTTTAGCAAAGGAGCATGGTGTCACCGTGCTTGGAACAGGGATAAACCCGGGATTCCTGATGGACGTGAGGCCAATCGTTCTAACAGGTCCCTGCATGAAGGTCGAAAGGATAAAGGTCGTTAGGTGCATGAACGCCGCAACTAGAAGAATACCGTTCCAGAAGAAGATAGGTGCTGGTATGACGGTTGAGGAGTTCAAACAGGCAATAGAGAAGAAGAAGATAACTGGACACGTTGGGCTTGAGCAGTCAATAGCTCTTATAGCTTCTGCCATAGGATGGGAGCTTGAGAAGATTGACGTGGGGCCGGTTGAGCCTGTTGTGCTTGAGAAAAGGGTTTCTAGCGATTACGTGACCGTCGAGCCTGGGAAGGTCGCCGGGCTAAAGCAAACAGCGAGGGGAATAGTTGGAGGAAAGCCTTTGATAGAGCTGGAGTTCATAGCTTACATTGGAGCTCCAGAGGAGTACGATCTCGTAGAGATAGAGGGTCTTCCTAAGATCTCAGCCAAGATCTCTCCGTGCACGCACGGGGACTATGGAACCGTCGGAATGGTCGTTAACATGATACCTAAGGTTATAAATGCCCCTCCAGGCCTCTTCACGATGAAGGACCTTCCTATTCCCTCCGCAACCATGGCTAGCATGGAGAAGTTCTTGAAGTAACTCCTCACACCCATTCCTTTTTTGATAACTCACTCAGCAGGACGAGAACTGCTTGATTAACTTCCAAGTTCAATCCATCGACTGCTGTCCTAACTAACCCGGAGAAGCTGTCTATGGCCCCGGCCCTTGTGGCGGCTTCGAGCATAAGTCTCTCGGTTTCAGGGCTGTGAAGGGCATTGCTGACCTTTTTAGCGCTAGCCATGCATGCTGCCAAGCCATAAGCTCCCCAGTTCGATACCGAAGCCGTTAATAGGATGTCAACCTTGGAGGCAGCCGCTATTCCCCCCTTGCAGGGGCATTGACAATTCTCCCCGTATGGAACGTACTTCCTCACAGCATCTAAGATGTTCCCCATGCCTACCTCATTCCCTCCATCCCCTATCCCAATTGTTAGTATCCCCCTTTTCTCAGCTTCCTCGAAGAGCCGCTCAACTTTTGAATGGAATTTAGTTATGTTGATTCCTCTCATGTTGTGATACTCCCCCTTTAAGTTTGCTCCTGCCTTCTCAATTGCAATAATCGCAGAAGGCTTAAATTCGTCTAAAAGTTCCTGTGACCTTCTCTTGGCCCCATTATCATCTAGTGGAAAGCTTTCCACTAAAACAGAGTGTTTTACCCTTAGGAACTCCCTTCGATCCCTCAAGTTC
>JAVCBX010000064.1:0-3919 GCA_037917635.1 Thermoproteota archaeon
GATTAAAGGCCCAAGCTTTGGTCCGGAAGATCTCCCTATAAGTAGAAGGTAGATTGAGGAGAAGAACTCCTTCGGAGGAACTGAGCTCTCCCTTGCAACCGAAAAGGCAAGGGATTGCACTACATCCGGCCCCATGTTAGCCCTCAATTCGGAAAGAAACCTCTTTATCGCCTCTAATGTCTTAAGATCTATTTTTGGAACTTCCATTTTGAAGTAAGGGGCTATTTCCTTGAGATAATTAAGGGCATAGCTGAACATCTGATTGAACCATTCATCCGACTCCAGTTCTCCTGGCTCGATCCCATAATAGCTTGTTATAATTGATGAAACGTGCCTCTTCAGGGATTTCTCATCCATCTCATGGTAAGGGTGAAGGGATATCACGTTGAGTATCGTGGCGTACTTGTACTTCCTGGGCTTTGGAACCTGTTTGAGTAAGTAAGAGTACTCAACAAGCCTTTTGATGTTCACTCTCCTTCTTGGGTCTTTTATTTTCTCAAGCTCGTGGTACTCAACAAGCCTTTCCTCAAGCTCATTTATGTAGGTTGGGATCATCTCCAGCGAGGTTAGCCTCGTCCCTCTGTACCTCTTGAACATCATCATCCTAAGAACCTCAGGAGGGGAGTACCTAAGCCATTGCTGGGGAGTTATCACGTTTCCCTTTGACTTTGAGATCTTAGAACCTGTTCTGTCCAGAAACATCTCGTAAACGATTGTTAAAGGTGGTTCAAATCCAAGAACTTCCTTGCATATCCTAGCGTTTACTCTAAAGGAGTCTGCAATATCCTTTCCATGAGGCTCGAAGCATATCTTTAGAGCTGCCCATCTCGCGGCGAACTCCCCTCCCATCCAAGCGAGTTTACCATCTCCTCTCCTGTAACTTGCCTCTCCGCTGTGATTGCAACCCTTAACTCCTTTGAACTCCTGATCGCAAACGTACAGGACCTTTCCCTCTTCAGGCAACACTTTTGTGACTCTTGTGGTGTATATCCTTCCGCACCTCTCGCAAACTGGCCAGTAATGGATCCAACCAGCTGGCTTGCTCGAGCCAACCTCCTCCCTTATTATTCTATCGACTTTCGAGTGATTTCTTAGTAGAGAGTCTATGTATTCATCCAAAAGCCCAGATTTATAGGCTTGAGTTCCTGAAATGAATCTGAAGTCAAGATCAAGCATTTCAAGAGCCTCTAGGAGAAGGCTACTCATGTGCTCCCCGTAGCTTGGGTGGCACTTCCACGGGTCCGGAATTTCAGTAACGGGAACGCCCAAGTACCTCTTATAATCCTCAGGAACGCCTACTGGAACCTTTCTAAGGCCATCTCTATCGTCACTGTAAGCTATAAGCTCGCTCCTAGCATCAAGTTCCTCAAGACCCAGTTTGACGCCGTAAGCTCTTATCGCGTCTCCTATTGAGCCTATGTGAGGAAATCCGCTCGCTCCGATCCCGCATTCAACTCTTAATACTTCAAGACCTCTCTTTAGTCTCTTTTCCCTCTCTAAGACCCTTTTTGAAACAGCGTCGATCCAAAACTGAGGCATCATCTAATTTTCTTCTCTCATAAAAAAGAGAAAAAGTTAGGGGTGATCCCCTAAAGCCATGTTTTCAGCTCAAACGGTTGTCAGTTCTATCTCTATTACGCTTATGTCCCTCCTTGTTCCGTCCTCCTCAATGAGCTCATCTGTTCCCGTCCTTATGTCGGTGATCTTCAGCTTTCCTGGGAAGTACTTGAGCCTTGCAATTTCCGCAACATCTACTGCCCTTGAAATTGCTCTTCCTCTTGCCTTGAGGATTATTTTCTTCACTCCTCTGTTTATTTGAAGGGTTGTGGCCATAACATAGTTTATAGCAGGTTTCCTACCCACATACACGATCCCTACTTCCTCGCTTGACATTTCCATCGCCTTCCTGCCTATTATGGAGTTTTGCACCCAATGGCCGGTAGGAGCACATGAGCGGTATGACCTATAAACATTACTCCTCCTCAATGAGCTCGTTCACTGAAATGAACTGGGTCTCCCCAGTTGCCTTCTTCCTCTCTATCAGGAAGGGTAAGCGCTTAAGCTTTAGCTCAAGTTCTGCGAGCTTAACAGGATCTACTTCTCCCTCAGGTATCTCCTCATCTTTCAAAAATAGAGGAGAGCCAGCAGCGATTTGTTGAGCTCTTAAAGCTATTATTCTCGTTCTCTCGTACTTAGTAAGCCTCTTAGGCCCTATTATTTCCTCCTCTTTCACTTCTCTTCTCCTTCTCCCTTCTTCCCAAATTCAGCCTTTCCTGCAGCGGCTATTATGTCGTCTATCTTGAGCACGGTCTCCGCAAATTCAGCTGCCGATTTAACTGCGTGACTTACAACCCTCCAAGGCTCTATTACGTCCCTCTCCTTCATGTCAACCACGTCCCCTGTAAATATGTCGAAACCGTAATGAGCGTTGCCCAAGGTGTGCTGTCTTGTCAATTCCGCCATCTTTACAACGGTGTCCATTCCCGAGTTCTCTATTAGTGTTTTTGGAATCACCTCCAATGCCTCAGCGAACTTTTGAACCGCTGCCTGCTCCTTACCACTTAAGGTGTTTGCGTAGTCCTTTAGTCTTAATGCAAGCTCTAGTTCGACGGCTCCTCCTCCTATCACTATCTTTCCATCCTCCACAACGTCCCTTACTACGCATATAGCGTCATGCAAAGCCCTCTCCGTCTCGTCCACAACCTGCTTAGATCCTCCTCTTATTAAGATCGAGACTGCCTTGGGGTTCTTGCACCCTTCAACGAAGACCATCTTGTCCTCTCCTACTCTGCGCTCCTCTACAAGCTCAGCGCTTCCTAGATCCTTCTCCGTCATGTCCTCCACGTTTACCACTATCTTAGCTCCGGTTGCCTTGGCAAGCTTCTCCATGTCGGACTTCCTTACCCTTCTGACAGCAAGGATCCCCTTCTTCGCCAAGAAGTGCTGGGCAATGTCGTCAATTCCTTTCTGGCAGAACACAACATTGGCTCCTGTTTCTGAGATCTTTTCAATGAGATCCTTTATCATCTCCTTCTCCTGGTCTAAGAACTCCTTAATCTGTGATGGAGAAACTATCCTTATCTTGGAGCTTATCTCAGGCTTCTTAACCTCCAAAGCTCTTGAAATGAGGGCTATCTTAGCATCTGCAACGGTTCTTGGCATCGCTGGATGAACTACTTCCTTGTCTATCACTATTCCCTTTATCAGCTGGGTGTCGGTTATGGATCCTCCTTCCTTCTTCTCAAGCTTTATGTTGTCTATGTCGACTATTCTCTTCCCATCTCTCTCCTCCATTACTGAGAGGCATGCCTTAACTGCTAACTCAGATAGATATTCTCTCGCTGAGTAAACGGCTTTGGATCCCATGGCTAGCTGAGCTACCTTCTTCAAAACTTCCTCATCCTTCCAGTCAACATCTATGGCGATTTCCTTCAGTATCTCCTGAGCCTTTTTCTCAGCCTTCCTGTAGCCCGATATCACTATTGTTGGATGGATTCCCATGTCTATGAGCTCCTCAGCTCTTGAAAGAAGCTCTCCAGCCAAGATGACAACAGTGGTAGTTCCATCTCCAGTTTCTTGGTCTTGGGTCTTTGCTAGGTCCACCATCATCTTGGCTACGGGGTGCTCAACCTCCATCTCCTTCATTATGGTGGCTCCATCGTGGGTTATCACAACGTCTCCAAACGGATCTACTAGCATTTTTTGCATTCCCTTTGGACCCAAAGCTGTTCTAACCGCATCTGCTATTGCCTTGGCAACCGAGATGTTCAACCTGAGGGCTTCACGCCCCCTAGTCCTACTCGTTCCCTCCTTGAGTATTAAAACTGGAATTTTAGCTCCTTCCGACATGGAAGATCACCTCTATTCTACCCTCAGTTTCTCAGCAATCTCCAAGCTGAGTAAGCTACCGTCTTAACTT
>JAVCBX010000095.1:0-3894 GCA_037917635.1 Thermoproteota archaeon
CCGTAGGTCTTATGCTCTTATTAATTTAAGATAAAAAATAAGTGTTATTTTTTCTTGTTTAAAATTTCAACTATAACTCGGGTCGAAACTCGCTGAATTTAGGTACACTAAGGCTCAAAAATGCTTCATCTGTGAGAGATAGACCGTATCTCTCAAAATGAGTAAATTTTCAAGAAAATAAATGAATCAGCATCTCTTACATGTTATTTTAATTTAGTCAGACACGGTTTTGCTTTGAGGCTCATGATCCCCATAGCAAGGCCGATTTTTGGTGAAGAAGAGATCGAAGCCGTAAGGGAAGTGCTACAAAGCGGTCAATTGGCTCAAGGACCCAAGGTTAAGGAGTTCGAGAAGAAGTTCGCCGAATACGTTGGAACGAGGTATGCAGTAGCAGTATCAAATGGAACTGCCGCCTTACAGCTCGCCTTAATAGCGCTTGGGGTTAGACCAGGGGACGAGGTCATAACAACGCCCTTAAGTTTCTTCGCAAGCGCAAGCTCAATACTCTTAATAGGAGCAAGGCCAGTGTTTGTAGATGTAGAAGAAAGAACTTACAACATAGATCCTATGAAGATAAGAGAAGCAATCTCCCCTAAAACAAAGGCGATGGTTATAGTCCATCTTCACGGACATCCAGCGGACATGGATCCCATATTGGAGGTTGCAAGGGAGGAAAACATCCCGGTTCTTGAAGATGCTGCTCAGGCCCACGGTGCTCTATACAAGGGAAAGAAAGCTGGTTCATTGGGAGATGCTGCCACGTTCAGCTTTTACGCTACAAAAAACATGACAACAGGGGAAGGAGGTATGGTAACTACCAACTCGGAGGAGATAGCTGAGATGGTATCTTTGCTCAGGCACCACGGTCAAACCTCGAGGTACGTTCACGAGTACTTAGGCTTTAACCTTAGGATGACAGAATTTCAGGCGGCAATAGGACTTGTTCAGCTGAAGAAACTTGATTCTAACAACGAAAAGCGTAGAAAAACTGCAAAACGATACCAAGAAGAGCTATCGGATCTTGATGAGCTTATTCTTCCGATAGAGGAGCCTTGGGCGAGGCACTCTTGGCACCTTTACGCGATCAGGACCAGAGAAGGAAGGAGAGATGAGATAATAAGAGGTCTAAGGGAGCTCGGGGTTGATGCCAGGCCAACTTATCCGATTCCTCTGCACAAGCAGCCAATAATGTCCAAGTTGGACGACGAGAAAAGGAACTTCTTAGCGAGGATTCTCCCATCAACATCCTACATTGGAGTTTCCATGCCAATAGCCGAAAGATTGACGAAGGAGTTGTTCTACATACCGATTCATCATAATCTCACCGAACAGGAGGTCTCAAAGGTGATTAACTCGGTTAAGAAGGTTCTCTCAGGTACGTGAAAGTTATATTCAGTCCTTTCTACATTAAGGGCTGAGGATATGGAAAGAGGAGGTTTTGAAACCTCGATCTACAAGGTAGCGATTGCCTTAATTATCCTAGGACTCGGGCTTCTCTCAACCATGTTTGTGACTTCCATGATTCTATCTCTGAGAAAGGAAGGAGCCTCCCTGAGCATCTCCACTACAGACCTAATTGGATCCATTTCGAAGCTGTTTCCAATAATAATAGCGATCGCTGTCGCTTTCATATTGCTTAGCAAGGGTCTCAACCTGCTCTTCAGGTTAAAGGAGTTTTCAGAGGCAGGATGAGGAAGCCCTCTATTTCACGAGGACAACCTTCGCTAAGAGTTAAAGCCCTTCCAAGATCCTCTCAAATCTCTTAGAGGCCTCATTCATAACCCTCTTATGCAAGTTCTCTCCCCTAGAGTCAATTGCTATCAAGAGAGGGCCGAATTTCTCCACCTCTAAAACCCACATTGCCTCTGGCATCCCAAGGTCAAGCCAGTGAGCCTCCTTAACCCTCTTCACGGCCCTGATTGCGAGAACCGAGGCTCCTCCCGGGAAAATTGCGTAAAACGCCCCAAATTCCTTCATAGCCTCTGCTGTTCTATCTCCCATACCTCCTTTTCCTATTATCCCCCTTACTCCAGCTTTTCTGATCAAATCAGCCTCGAAGATCTCCATTCTAGTGCTAGTTGTCGGACCTCCTCCGAAAATCTTCCACTCCTCTCCCACCTTCTTGATGACTGGACCGCAGTGGTAAATCACCATTCCTTCTAAGTCGATTGGTGGCTTTTCTCCTCTATCTAGGAGCTCAAGGAGGCGTCTGTGTGCCTGATCCCTTGCTGTAATTATGATACCAGATATGTACACCACATCTCCAACCCTTAGCTTCCTGACCTCCTCCTCAGACAAGGGGGTCTCCAATTCATACTTTACCAATCTTTATCACCTCATGGCATAAGGATCTCGTAAGATCCTTCCTTATTGAACCTCGCTATCCCTCTCCTTGAGGCCCAGCACATGGTGCAAACCCCTACGGGAAGGCTTGCAGGATGCCTGTGAGCCCACTCGACTTTTACCCCTAAAACGGTCGTCTTTCCTCCAACTCCCATTGGACCTATTCCCAACGAGTTTAGGGCTTTTAAAAGCTCTTCTTCCAGCATTGCAATCCTTTCATCTGGATTTCTGTCGTCTAATCTCCTGAAAAGGGCCTTCTTTGCCATAAGCATTGCAAAGTCCTCCGCTCCTCCTATTCCAACCCCTACAATGATTGGAGGACAAGGCTTAGGCCCAGCCTCAAGCACAGTTTTTAGCACAGCATGCTTAACTCCCTTTATGCCCAAGCCAGGACTTATCATGTGAAGCTTGCTCGTGTTTGAGCTCCCGCCACCCTTTGGCATGAACTTTACCGTAAGCTCATCTCCAGGAATGAGTTCGTAGTGAATTATGGGCACAAACCTTCCAACGTTGTCACCACTGTTCTTTCCTGTAAAGGGATTGACGGCATTTGGCCTGAGAGGAATCTCGTCCGTTGCTTTTCTAATAACCCTCTCAAATAAGGGCCTTAAGTTCCTTATTGGGAAGTCCTCCCCCAGCTCAACGAAAAAGGTCGGCATCCCCGTGTCTTGACAGATTGGAAGCTCTCCCTTCGAGGCAAGTTCAGCGTTTTCTATTAGAGCCTCGAGTTGAGACCTTGCTAAATTGCTTTCCTCTTCCTCAACAGCCTTTTTTAAAGCTGATAATACGTCATCTGGCAAATTTACAGATGTAGCCTTCACGAGTTGAAACAGCCCCTCCTCCAACTTCTCTCGAAGCATTTCACCGAGAAACACATGAACCGGCTAATCTTTAACCTTACCTCCCCCAATGCTGTGCAAGAAAAAGTATTAATGTGAAGGCAAAACCCGATAAAAATGAGTATGAGGGTGAGGATAAGGCTGTATGCATCCTTTAGAGAGATTGCAGGAGTTAAGGAAGTTGAAGTAGAGGTTCCAGATGACTCAAAGGTCTTAGATGCGATTAAACAGTTGGGCAATATGTTTCCTAAGCTTAGGGATAGGTTGCTAAAGGGAGATGGAATGAGAGATGATTATCACGTTGTAAAAGGCGGAAGGTGGCTCAAGGAAACAGATTCATTGAAAGATGGTGACAAAATAGCTATTTTCCCGATGGTAGGGGGAGGATGAAGCTCAATCAGTCTCTGCCTTGCCTTTATAGAGGAATTGCTTCTCAAAAAGCTTTCTAAGGTTTTGAATAGTTTCAGCTTCTTCAGGACTCTTATCGTCTCTTATTGATACTATTCTCGCGAACCTCAGGGCCAAACCGCTTTCATACTTCGGGCTACTCTGTATCTCGTTAAATGCAACCTCCACTACCACGCTCGGTCTGACCTTTACCAAGTGTCCATCATCGTAATAAGCTAGCTCCCTAAGCCTCCTAGTCATCATCTCGAACTCCTGGTCGGTTAGTCCCTTGAAGGTTTTGCCGACCACGAGGAATTCTCCAGTT
>JAVCBX010000090.1:0-3890 GCA_037917635.1 Thermoproteota archaeon
TACTATGTACTCTACCTTGCTGGAAAACTTGACAGACTACCTGAGACATTCGAGAGAATTTCTGGGGCGTCAAGTTATGCATTGGAGTACACCGCCCTGATGTCAGCCTTTATGCTGACCAGAGCAATCATGGCCAGATTTTTCGGGGCTCTGAGCGATAAAGTTGGGAGGAAAAGGATCATACTCGTCGGGAGCATATTTTACGTTATAATGGCCCTGGCATACATAGCGTCCTCTTCCACAATCCATCTTTACTTGATAAGGGGATTTCAAGGAATCGCTTCTGCGATGGTTTGGCCGGTTGCTGAGGCTCTGCTGATGGATACTACGGATCCAAGTTATAGGGGCAGAGCTATGGCAGTCTACATGGTAGCAAACAACTTAGCGATGACGTCTGGCCCTGCTGTCGGAGCAGCCATATACAAGTTTGGAACGATCGTGCTGAAGATAAGGGATGTTGCTCAAGCCCTTAAGTTCCCATTCTATGGTCTCGCACTTTTTTCATCCCTTGCAATTCCCGCAGCCGTGCTGCTTGAAGAGAATCCTCACAGAATCAAACGTTCTAGTCACCAATTAAGCTTAGGCGCAGAGGTAAAGATATCAGAGGAGACAAGGGGGAGCATAAACGCGATATACGCCATGGCGATAGCAAATGGCGTTGGGATGGGGCTTACTGCACCCCTCTTCAGCATATTCATAATAGAGTTCATAAAGGCGGATCCGGCAGCCGTTGCAACGGTAAGCACGGTGGCCGGATTGATGGGATTGATCGTCACCTATCCTGCAGGTAAGATTTCCGACTTGTTGGGAAGGCGGCCCGTAATCATTGCTGGCACATTCTTCTCAAGACTTACAACGGTTCTGATCCCTTTTTCCAAGAGCTTGAAAGAATTTGGAGCCCTAGCAAGCATCAGGTCCATTGCATTCAACTTTTCCATGCCATCCTTCAGGGCTTTGCAAGCTGACATTGTTCCTAGAGAGGTTAGGGGCAAGATCTTCGGAACCGTGCAAGCAGCCTTTAACATAGGGGCGGTCATAGGGCCCATAATTGGGGGGCACCTCTACCAAGCGTATGCACCCAAGCTAATCGAGTTAGGTAGCATTTACATTCCTGGGGCTGCAATTCCTTTCTTCATAAGCGCAATGATAGGCTTTATCACCCTGATCACTTTCATCAAATTTGTTAAGGAACCAAGGAATAGAAGGTGAGTTGGGGGTGGCAGGGAAGAAAAAGGCGAGGGCAAAGTTCATAGGAAGGCTTAGGGAGATCTTTGGGAAGGAGATGGAATTCGATGTGCCCATCACCCTTAAAGAGCTTGTTGAAACCTTCCCTGAGGAAGCGAAGAGGCTTATATACAGGAATGATGAGCTTTACATTATAATACTCATAAATGGGAGGCCTATGAAGGAGTTTGGTGGCCTCAATGCCGTTATTAAGGAAAATGATGTTGTAGCCTTCATTCCTCCTATCGGAGGAGGTTGACCCTACTTTTTATCGGATCATATCTCTTGTAAGCCCAATGGAATTCAGGAAGTTAGAAAGTGGTGCGTTATTGGCACCAGGTTCCCCAAGCACCCTAATTCTTCCTATTGATGGTGAGATCTGGTTAGTGGATCCAGGATCATCTCCTGAGAGAGGAGAAGAGCTTGCGAGAGGCTTAGATAAGGGGTCGAGGAAGGAGGTATTGCTAACCACAGCCACCCAGATCACTTAGCTGCCGTGCCTAGGCTTGTTGAGCTATCTGGAGCTGTCGTAGCCTGTCCAAGCCTCGAATCATGTTCTGCCATGAACGCTGAGATAAGGAAGGCACTTGAATTCGGTGCTAGAAAAAGCGACAGGCTCACGAAAGTTGCTCCAGCCATTCCGATCAGGATCGATGAGACCTTTGATCCTCCATGTAAGCTCGGCCCCTCTGAGGTCGTACCCTTGCCAGGTCATTCATCGGCCATGTAGGCTATTTGACCGAAGATGGCCTTCTTTACGCTGGAGATTCCTTCTTTGGGGATAAATTGCTTAGAACGGTTGTAGTTCCCTATTTTATCGATTACAGGACCTCTATGGAAACAATACGAACCCTTTTGAGGGATGCCAGGGATTACAGGAAGATAGTTCCTTCCCACGGTCCAGTTTGTGAGGGTAAGAGGGCTGAAGACATATTGAGAGCTAATCTGGATGCTTTGGAAATCCTGCCAAAGTGGCAAAAAGGATCCTTAATAGGGGTTCAATGTCAGCCGAGGCCCTCGCTGCTCACATCTTGTTGAAGGGAGGTGCAAACATAAGCGTTTGGTCCTTGCTCATTTCCAGCGTCACGATAAAATCCTTCTATCGTATATGTATGATGAGGGAGAAGTCGAACCAATAGCTACCAAATCAGGAATTCTTTGGAAGAACTCGTAGAATGGGGGTAAGGATAAGAAGTGCACAAAAGAGAAGTACTTCTAATAGATGCTCTAGCAGCAGGAGAAGGGGCAAGAAGGTCTGCTCTTGATGTCATAGGAGCGGGACCTAGAACCATAGCTGGAATAATTGAGAAGCACGGCCTCCCTTATAGAATCGTAAGAGTGGAGGATGTCCTCAGAAAACCGTCTAAATACTCTAAAAACAGTGTAGTGATGGTCAGCGCTATGACCATGGATTTCAAAGCAGCTAAAAGGATATCAAAAGTATTTAAAACCTCATTCAAGGTGCTAGGAGGGCCCATCACCTGTGATCCATCTGTTATAGCAAAATTGAGGTATGATGTCGGAGTTTTTGGGGAAGGTGAGGTTGCAATCGATTCTCTGCTTAGTCTAGGCTTGGATGAGGCAAAACCAGAGGAATTAAGGGATATTTCCAATTTCATTCTCTTTGAGAACGGAAAAATCTATCTAACTGGCCACAAAATACTGAAGAAGGAGGAATTCAATAGGTACAAGCCTTCCTCAAGTGCAATTCGCCATTATACCTCAATCCCCCACTTCAAGGCATCTAGAGTTTACGTAGAGGTCGTGAGAGGCTGCTCTAACTTTAACAGAGCCTTAATCTTGGCAGATATGAAAAAATGTAGGTCCTGTAGGACCTGTTTTAGTACTAATCTTTCCTCAAGGCTCGTTTGCCCTCAAGGAATCCCTCCTGGATGTGGTTATTGTTCAATTCCTGCTGTTTATGGGTATCCAAAGTCAAGGGATTTGAAAATCCTAATTGAGGAAATAAAGGGATTGATAAGAAGTGGAGTCAGAAGAATAATACTTAGCGGGGCAGATTTTCTTGAATATGGGAGAGAAGAAATCGTTAACACACCAACTCATCCCTCTGAGCCTGGACCAAACCTAAACGCTATAGAAGAGCTTCTTTCTAGCGTTACTTCTATACCGGAGGTAAAGAAGGATATGGTGTATGTAGGGGTTGAGAACGCCAAGGCATCCCTTCTTACGGATGAAGCAATATCGCTGCTTTCAAACCACCTACCTGGCGCAGTATTACACGTAGGTATTGAGACAGGAGATGATGGACATGCATCTCTTCTGGGAAGACCTTCTTCTCCTTCTAAAGATCTTAAGGCAATTGAAAAGGCTATTAAGGCAGGGCTTAGGGTTTACGTCTATTTCATCCACGGACTGCCCAGACAAACATTAGAAACAGCGAGGAAGACGGTGAGCATGATAGAAAGGCTTTATTACATGGGGGTTGAAAAGGTGACGGTTTACAGGTTCAAGCCCCTGCCTTGCTCCGCCTTCGAGCATATGAGAGAGGGACCTCCTTCTTCCAAGGATCTGGCCTCGAACATGATTGAAAGGGCAGCCAGAAGGTTCAACTTTGAGAGAAAGAGGGCCATGATCGGCAAGACTCTTGATCTGATCCTGGCCCCTGGGAGGAGGAGAGGACTGAGGGTTGCTTATCCCTTCAGGGA
>JAVCBX010000014.1:0-3858 GCA_037917635.1 Thermoproteota archaeon
AGTACGTTGCAATGCTTGTGCTTTCCGTTATAAGTGGATTTTCCATGATAGTCTCCTTTTTGCTTGGATTCTTAGTCCTCGTTAACTATGCTATTACGCCCTTTTCAATGGTTTCTCCGCCATCAACTCCTCAGCTTGGCCAGTTCGAGAGTCTCAACATCTCGAAACCCCTTCCCTTCATTCCATTCGGCCAAAACCTTGCCTCCCTCCTCCTGACCTTGGGACTTGCGATAGTTCTTGCGGGCCTTACAGGAGACGCCCTAGTTGTAGTTGGCTCCTCCTTCGCGAGTAGTTTCAAAGAGGCCCAGCAGTACACTGGTTTCATAATGGTTGGCTTCGTTATACCCCTAATTTCCGTTATTTACCTGCCTCCAAGGCTTATTTGGCCCTTCAGGATGCTTCCCATAACGAGCTTATCCCTTCTAGTTAGGGACGTATTAGTGAATCCCGGGGACAAAGCGGCAATTATCACTTCCTCCTCTTCCTCCTTGATCTATCTGATCTTCTTCCTCCTTCTCAGCGCGAAGCTCTTTGGAAGGGAATCGGTTATCTTTGATTGAAGAATTTTATTATGTTTATAGTTGTTAAAGTTCAGTTGGAGATGGTTAAATGAAAATAGTCATCGTAGGATCCGGGATTGGAGGGATTGCAGCGGCCTGGGACGCGGTAAGGTTCATACCTGACTCAAAGGTTAAGCTGATAGGGGATGAGGATCCATACGTTAGGCATAAGATAAGGTACTTGATCCACGGCCTAGATATCTCGATCGATGTCAGCCACTTAGAGGCAAATGGGGTCGAGATGGTGAGGGACAGGGCCTTAAAAATAGAGAGGAGTAATAAGATCCTCAAAACAAGGGATTCCGGAGAAACAAGCTACGATTACCTCATACTTGCAACTGGAGCTGAGCCTTCTAAGCCTAATGTTGAGGGAGGAGAACTCACAAGGGGATTTAGGAAGAAGGAGGACGTTGAATACCTCGCAACCGAAAGGCCTGGAGAGGTAGCCATAATAGGGGCGAGCTACGTTGCCCTTCATGCAGCTCAGATCTGCAAGGAACTTGGCCTTATGCCATACGTTATAGTCAGGTCTAGGCTAATAAGGAAGTCCTTAGAGCCTGAACTGTCTCAAGAGCTTGAAAGGAGGCTAAGTGAAAGGGAAGTCACGTTCGTACATGGAAAGCTTCAAAGAGTTGAGAAGGATGGACCCGTAATTGATGGTGAGAAGATAAGGGCAGATCTCACCATATCTGCCATGGGAGTAAGGCCGAACTCTGAGTTAGCAAGGGAAGCTGGTCTAGAGCTCTGGTGGGACAACGTTAAGGTAGATAGGCAAGGAAGGACTTCGGATCCAAGGATATTTGCGATAGGAGATGTGAGCAATTGCTACGATCCCATAACAGGCAGGATTGATTATTATGGCTTAGGAACTGTGGCAACCATCATGGCATATAACAGCATCAGGGCGATCAAAGGTTCAAAAGGAGCCCTCAAAACTCCTAGGTATCAGAAGGACGTCTTCTTCAAGGAAATTTACGTTAAGTCCATGGGCTTTACCTCCCCAGAAGCTGAAAAGGCGGGATTTAAACCAAAAAGGAAAAAGCTGGAATCTCAAGACGAGATAGGGTACGTGGTTTACGATGAAACCAGCGGAAAGGTGATAGGATACTCCTCCCTATCCAAGACAGATTCTGGACATAAGGATTTAGCAATACTAGATGCAATGCTGAAAGGAAAGGGCGTTTCAGAGGTCCTTGAAATGATCGAATCCTAGTCCTTTAGAATTCCCGCTTCCTTCGCCCTCTTCACGGCCCCTAATACCATCTTATAAACCCCGAGAAGGGTCTTTTTTCTGTCCTCAAGCTCCTTTATTTCATCCAAGCTCATCCAGCACCAATCATCGTGCTCTTCAGGGGTTAAAACAGGCTCTCCATCAGCTTTTGAGACGTAAAGGGGGATTACAAACTGAACTGCTGATCTCCTGCTCTCATAGATGTAAGAGTAAGTGTCTACTGGCACCATGCTCCTTGGATCTATGCAAAAACCAGTCTCCTCCCTGAGCTCCCTACAAGCAGCTTCCCTTGGATCCTCTCCGAACCTAAGCCTTCCCCCGGGGAGCTCCCACTTACCAGCGTACCTCTTCTTACTGCCCCTCCTTAGGACTAAGATCTTCCCCTGCCCATTAATTATTACAACGCATGGAACTACCATCACCTTGCTCTTGGAAGCATTTCCGCCGCTCATATTATGGAGCGCCTCTCCTCAGAAGGTTTTGCATAGATCGCATCTATCACCATTGGACCCCCACACACTCGGCAGGGCTCTTTCCAGCTCATTCCCACGTACTCCCCCTGCTTAAATTCTCTCTCAGCCTTATAGTTGCACTTTAAACATTTAAGCAGCTTTACGTACTCCCATTTTGGCTTCTTTATCCCTCTTATGGATCTTATAACGTCTGATGCTGCTTTCGTTGCGGTTATCAACCCAGCCATTCCAGCGATTAGTTTAAAGAAAGAGCTGGTGCTGTCAGTTCCCTTCTCCCTCAAGCCATCCCAGAAGATCCAGGCTGAGAGCAGCATTAAGGAGCCGAGTATTGCTGCCCAGAAAGCGTACCATCCGACGTTTATCTTGACCTCTTCTTCCTTAGCCTGCAACTCCTGAGACCTCCAGCTTATTGCCTATCCCGACAGAGTTTCCCACCCCTATTACTATGACGTAATCCCCTTCTGAGGTCCTGCTAAGGATGGCTTCCTTTACCCTCTGAACCACTTCCCCAGCTTTCTCGGCAATTTCCTTCGTCATGGCTCCAATCGCCTCGGCAAAATCCTCTTTTATTATGATGGCATCCAAAGGAATCCCGTACTTAGTTGCAACCTCCTCTATTTTCCAGCTGTCAATTCCAAGGCCTCCTATGGCAGCTCCAACTCCTTCAGCAATCTCTCCAGTCTTCTCGCCCTCGAGCTTGCGGGCAGCATCTATCATGACTATCCTTCTAACGTCCCCGACCCTAGATTCAATTATCCTCCTCAAGACTTCCCCTGGCCTTCCTACTTCTCCTCCGGGCCCCTTTGCCTTCAAAACGAGAACTCTTCTCCCTTCTATATCAAGCTCTGCCCCAACTATGTTCTCTCCAAAGTCGATCACTTTCGAGTTCCCTATCAGCTTAAGGGCAACTAGAGGCCCTATCCCATCTCCCATTGGAAGACCCAGCTTGAAGGCCTCAATGCCCATTCTCAAGGCCCTTGCAACCCTCAATATTTCAGGAAGAAGCATCTGTATTTGAGCTATGTATATCATGTTTTGGGTCTTCTTCCCAAGGACGAAGTAGTGCCTTACCATCCTGAAGATGGAATCGAGGATTATTGTTCCCTCTAAAAGGTCTCTAAGGTTTGCAAGAGCTGTTTCGTCAGATGAAGGGGCTATTTCCCTTATGAAAAGGTTAAGTCTCTCCTCTCTGGTCCTTACGATATGATCCAGCTTTAGAACAGCGCGGGCTGGATCCAAGGTTTCAGGGGGTATCATGAAGAAGCCTATAAAGCGCTTTAAAGCTTGTTTAATCGCTTTTTTCTCCTTCCCGTACTTTGATGCTGCTTCTACGAACTCTCTTTGCGCTTCAAGCCTGAACCTGTTTAGCTGAGCGAGAGCTCTCCCTATTTGACCCATCCAGACTTGAATTTGAAGCTTTCCAGCGTAGAAGTTCAAAATGAACATGAACATTAGGAAGATCATCCAAGAGAGCCAATCATCCCTGCTTTGTTGAAACTGAGCAATTAAATCGATTGCGGCTTGAAACTCAACCATCTCTCCTAAGCCACCCTAACAGCCTTTTAAATAACTCGGTTTGCCTACGGAGTAGATT
>JAVCBX010000188.1:0-3835 GCA_037917635.1 Thermoproteota archaeon
ATCCAATTAGGCCAAGAGTCTTCCCCTTCAATAGATCTCCAACATACTCGTGTCTTACTTTCCAACCCTTCCAAGTTGGCTTCCTCAAAGCCTTATCGGCCTGAACTATTCTCTTCGCTAAGGCTATCATGAAACCTATCGTGTGCTCAGCAACCGATCTGACAGTTGCAAATGGGGTGTAGACCACTGGTATGCCTCTCCTAGTTGCCGTTTCAACATCTATGTTATCGTATCCTGTTCCATGTCTTCCTATAACCTTCAAGTTCTTTGCTGCCTCGATAACGCTCTTTGTAATTGGAGGAAGCCTTGTTATGATGGCATCTACATCTCTTGCCGCTTCCATAACTATCTTTTCATCTACATCTATCGGAAAGTGACGGACGTCTACCTCGGCTTCCTTCTCCAATATTTCTATCCCTGTCTTATCTATCGGCTGAGTTAGAAGGATCTTCCACTTCTTCAAAGGCCTCACCAATCCCTTCAGATCTTTCCTAAGAACTTAAGGGCTTCTCTTATCTTTTCCTCCTGCTCCTTAGTCACGGGCAGGACGGGCTTCCTTGGATAACCTCCTGGTTTCCCAATTAGGTTTAGAGCTGCCATTATTGGAGCTGGATATGTTGCAGCTAAGAAAGCTCTCTTAAGGACGATTATTTTGTACTGCAGCTCCTTTGCCTTATCGAAGTTTCCCTTCTTGAACTCCTCGTAAAGTTGAGTAACTAGCTCCGGAACCACGTTTCCAACAGCGCTCACCATTCCCTTCCCGCCAACGGCAAGGGAAGGATACATTAGCTCATCCTTTCCCATGATGATCGAAATCTTGTTCCCAACCCTCCTTATGTACTCCTCAAACTGCGCTAGATCCCCGCTGCTGTCCTTTATCGCCACGATGTTATCCGTCTCCAAAACGAGTCTTTCCAAAAGATCTGGAGTTATGTTGATTCCAGCTCTAGGAGGATTGTTATATAGTATTATGGGCAGATCAACGGATTCCGCTATAGTCTTAAAGTTCTCAAAAAGCTCCCTCTCACTAACCTTGATGTAGTAGGGGGTTAGAACGACCGCTGCGTCAGCTCCAATATCGATGGCGTATTTGGCAACCTTAATGGTTTCTCTTGCGTAGATCCCCCCGGTACAAAGGTAAACTGGAACTCTGCCATTCACCTGATCTATTACTATCTCGCCAACCCTCTTCCTCTCTTCTGGAGACATGAGATAGAAGGCTCCTACAGTTCCTGACGCAAATATTGCGTGTACTCCTCCCTCTATTAGGTAATCAACTATCTCCCTGAGTGCTGCTTCATCTATCTCCTCGTTTTTATCGAAAGGGGTCACTATAGCTGGAATATTCCCTTCAACCGTTATTTTTGACATAATTCTGAGCAGAGCATTATTTATTTTAAATCTTATGCTTAAATTCGGATTCTCAGGATTTAAGAGTGGAAGAGGGCTGAAGGAGGTTAATTGCCCTCTCAATATCATCGAGAAGAGGAAGAAGGCTCATTCCCTGAGGACTGGTATGGTAACTACCCCATGAGTTAGGACTAAAACTCTCGCGTCTTTGCCATGCTTTTCAAAGGCTAGGTTTAAGGCTTCCTCCACGTCTTTAGCTGGAATCATGTGCATCTCCCTTATGACCTCGTCCTTAATAGCTGAGTTGGTAATGAAGATCTCTGCTCTCTGTAGAATTTTCGATAGGATATAGGGCTTATGAACGCCAATTCTGTAGTGCTTCTTTGCCCTTTCCAAGACTTCTAAGGGATCCTTTGCACTTTTCATCCACTGATAGAAAACTTCGTCTCCAACTCCGTCTCTGCAAAGGGCTGGTATTATTATTGTACCTCCCCGCTTAATGAGAGGTTTAGGGACTAAAACTAGGTTGTTTCCAGCCCTAGTTGCTTGATATAGATTTATATCCTTTGGAGGAGCTGGAACTGAGATCACTATGTCCGGAACCTCGTTAACCTGAACTTTGTACATCTTATCGTAGATTGAAACCAGGGCTTCGTGAGCCTTAACTAGGTCTCCAGCCGTTGCCTTAACTATCTGGTTCTTGCTGTTCAGCACAACATTTACGATGAAATCCACTCCGACTAGCCTGGCTATTTCAACTATGTCCTCGTGAAAAGGGTTTCCTTCAAGCTTTCCGACGCATACATCTGGATTATCTATGAGCTCAGGCCTGTGGGTTGCTGCAATCGTTTCCTTTCCTGAGACCCCTGGCATTATGCTCTTCCTCCCCCCGCTGTAACCCGCTATCGTGTGAGCTTCTACCACCCCGGTTGTTATTATAACGTCGGACTCTACCACAAGCTTATTTATCCAGACTGGGGTTTTAAGGCGTCTAGTTTCGCCAAGATAGGACAATTTCTCCTTATCATAGCAGTCGTGATTTATCGCCCTTACGAGTCCGTATGCTTCTCCCATCTTGCTCTTGATCTCCTCTTCGGTCATAGGCC
Organism: Thermoproteota archaeon; assembly: GCA_037917635.1. Classification (GTDB taxonomy): domain Archaea; phylum Korarchaeota; class Korarchaeia; order Korarchaeales; family Korarchaeaceae; genus QMVU01. The sequence goes on from JAVCBX010000188.1 coordinate 2,457, forward strand.
TGTGAATGCCCAATGCTGTGACCACTGTTATGTCTTTTAGTCTCACCCCTGCTTTCTTCAACTCCCTAATTACAGCTGGGACGATTATGTGATCTGGACACCTTCGAGTCACATCCGTTATTACTATGGCAACCTTATCACCTGGTTTTGCTATTGATTCTAATTTAGGGCTTTCTATAGGGTTTTTTAAGGCCCTCTCAACTTCTTTAAGTGGATCAGGAACCCCTGGCAAGTCTCGTGGCTCTATAACTCCTATTAGGTTCTTTTCGGGCACTCTTATTGTCAGATCCCCCCTTCCATGAGGCAAGCTAATGGATGGATGCAACTCTTACACCGCCTTTCAAATAGGAAGGCGGATATTCTATAAATATTAGAGATGTCAAACAAGTGAAATAGCAGCCAAATGCAGGAAAAGGGATATTAGACTAAAAATCTTCACCTCTAGGTTCGCCTATTGGAAGATTCTTTTTAAAATGTTTTTTTAAAATCGAAAAACATACTAAGCAAGGGGGTAAAATCTTTATATTTAATTAAGAAAAAATAAACCTCAATAGAATCCGTTAAGAGAGGATCGGAGGGAATTGCATGAGATCTCGTCGTGGACTAACTAAGTTGGAGGCCACCCTTATCATCCTTCTTATTGTTGTCATTGCTATTGCTGGAATAAGCATTGCAAGGAGGGCTCCTCCGCCAACTCCTTCCCCATCCCCGACTCCCCCGCCTAAGGCGTGGGAGTTGATAGATTGGAACAAGCCAGTTCCCTGGACCGAAAGGTTGTTGGCAGATGAATACATACTCCCAGAAGGCTGGGAGAAAGCAACAGAAGGAGTAAAGGAGCTCGTCTTCTTCAACTCCGGAAGCTTAAAGCATGACATAGCTACTGCCATAGGAATGGAGCTCTTTGAAAAGAAGACGGGAATAAAGGTAAAGGCAATCGAAGTGGGGAGCGCATATACTTTTCCGAAGTACCTGTCTGTTATAACTGCGAAGGATCCAAGCGTTCACTTTGCCTTTATCCGTGCAGAGGTAGAGTATGCGCACGTAGCTAAGGCTGGATGGGCTCAGAACATCGATGTCCTGTGGCCTCCAGAGGTGCAGGCTCTATATTCCCCGGGCTTAATTGATTGTTTAAACGTAGACGGACACTTCTACGGTTCTGTTAACATAGTCCAATACTACGTGCTGTTCTATAGGCCCTCGTGGCTTAAAGCTGCTGGAGTGGAGAAAGTTCCTGAGACGTGGGAAGAAGTTTATGAGGCCGCTAAGAAATGTAGGGAGTGGGCTAAAGAGAATTTAGGTCCCGATTATTATGGATTTACCTTCGCTGCCAGTGTGGCGGGACACATTCACATAGCAATGCTCAGCTCGCTTGTTTATTC
>JAVCBX010000165.1:0-3824 GCA_037917635.1 Thermoproteota archaeon
ATCCTTAGATGGCTGTAGCTAACTTCCATTGGTTTTTCAGAAGCCTCGAGCGTCGAGATATGGCTAAACTTAAATCCTTTTTGAAGTCCTTGGCCAAGGATACGAGCTCTGAACTGCTTGCGTCGTGCAACCCCATGCCCTTTGATCGTGCAAGCTGGAGGAGACGAGTCCCGTAGAGCCACCACTTGGAGTTTGAAATTCTAGAGTTTGGGGACAAAGCCAGACCAAAGGTCTTTATCCTCAATGTGAAAGCGCATTAAAGATCCTTTTCTCATAAGTCGACATAAAATTAAATAAGTCAAACCACTCATCTTCGAGCTGAGGGTTCGAAGGGTAACCAAATCGTATGGCTAGGACAGGTGAAGCAACTTGGAACAGGAGCTGAAGAGGATTGTCAGGCTGGCCAGAACTTCGCTGGACGGGACAAAGCCAGTAATAGCGGCTTTGCAGGAGATAAAGGGGGTCGGCCTCTCATTCGCCTCTGCTGTGCTCAGGATAGCTGGTATTGATCCATCCACCAGGATAGGGGAGCTTGAGGAAGAGAGGCTCTCGCAGATAGAGGACATCCTGATGAACCCCGACAGGTACGGAATAGCTTGGTGGATGTTCAACAGGCAGAGGGACTATGAAACAGGGGAGAACCTCCACTTGCTGGGGGATGACGTAAAGCTTGTCATGCAGAAGGACATAAAGAGAATGAAGGCAATCAGGAGCTGGAAGGGGATAAGGCACCACTTGGGCCTTAAGGTGAGGGGCCAGAGGACTAAGACCACTGGAAGAACTGGAAGAACAATCGGTTACAAGAGGAAGAAGAGGTGAAGGGGCTTGGGAGATCCTAAGAAGCCCAGGAAGAAGTACGAGAGACCAAGGAAGCCTTGGGACAGGAGGGTCCTTGAGGAGTCGGCAAGACTTGCAGGAATGTACGGCCTTAGAAACAAAAGAGAGCTTTGGAGGGCTGCTTATATCGCTAGGAAGTACAGAAGGATAGTAAGAAAGCTTCTTTCACTTCCGAAGGAACAGAGAAAGGCTCAAGAGGAGACCATAATAAAGAAGCTTCAGAGAATGGGAATCCTTGGAGAAAACGCAAATTTAGACAATGTTCTTGACCTCACAACGGAAGACATACTGGAAAGGAGGCTTCAGACCCTTGTTTGGAGGAAAGGATTTGCTAGCACGCCCTACATGGCAAGGCAGCTAATAGTGCATGGAAAGGTCAGGGTTGCTGGGAGGAGGATAAGGCAGCCCAGCTACTTGGTTCCCGCGGAGGAGGAAGACCTTATAGAGTGCCTATTGGAGGCTCAGAAGGAGGAAGTTGGTAAGGAAGCAGCTTGAGGTGAGGGCATGTCGAGGAGGAAGGAGAGAATAGGGATAGCTCACATATACTCGTCCTTTAACGACACAATAGTTCACATAACGGACATAACTGGAGCTGAGACCATAGCTATTTACAGCGGAGGGATGTTCGTCGATGCAGACAGGCTTGAGGGATCTCCGTACGCTGCTCTCAAGGCTGCAATGTCAGCTGCTAGGGATGCTAAGAGGAAGGGGATAACTCAAGTTATAGCTAAGGTTAGGGCCCCTGGAGGAATAAAGAGCAGGATTCCTGGTCCTGGAGCTACTGCAGCGATAAGGGGGCTTTCTAGAGCAGGGATACTCATACTGAGGGTTGAAGACGTCACCCCAATACCCCACGATGGAACGAGGCGTCCTCACGGGAGGAGGGGTAGGAGGGTCTAGCTGCAATTCGAGGGCCCCATAATGTAAAGCTATTACCGCACACTTATATTCGGCGTGAAGGGATTTACCTTGGTCATGTCCTACGCCAGAAGCATAGGAGACCTGCTGCTGAACTGGTATCAAAGGCAGCTTGGAAGCAAGGTGGAGCTATCAAGGCCTGGGGAGGATGAGTACTCAGTTTACCTTCACATAGAAGGTTTTAAGGGCGAAAAGGAGGTACTCGCCTTCTTCATGATTCCCGAAAGCGTTGAGGATTTCGTGGAGGAAGTTAAAAGGAGGATCAAACTGATTGACGAGAAGGAGGTGCCAGTTGACTTCATAGATGTTTGGGTTCCAGAAGAGTGGGTTGGAAGGCTTGAGGAGGTTGTTGACTCCTATTTTGGAGGTGAGAACTTTCCAATCATAAGGATAAGAGATTCGTCTCAGCTGAACATACCTCTTCAGGCATTTCAGGAGCTAGTTCCAGCTTCTCCAAGGAAATTGGAGCCTGTTAAGAGGGATTTCAGGTTAGAGGAGGAGAGGAGGGCGTTAAGGAGGGAGAGGAGGACGTACATTACGAATCTAACTGAGGAGAGGCTTGAAGAGGTTCTGGAAAGGGTCATAAGGAAGGTTGAGGAGGAGAGGAGGATAAGGGAAGTAGAAAAGAGCGTAGGTGAGCTTCAGAGGAGAATATCCTTGCTGGAGGAGGTTATAAGGTTCCTAATATCCTCAAGGACCTCTCCTCCAGCCGAATCCCCGCTCGCTTTAAGGGGTATTGAGAAGAGAGAGCTTAGGGAGAGGGAGGAAGGGGCACAAAGGGTGGAGTCAAGACCTAAGATAATGAGAGAGCCTGATAGGATACCCAGAAAGCGTTCTAACGAGCTGATAGAGGAATTTATCAAGGACAACCCTTGGGCTGAGGTTTTGAGGAGGAGGGGCTCGAAATCTGAGGAGCGTTGATGGAAAGGATTATAGGCGCTCGGCCCCTTCCAGATCAGTCCTCGGAAGTGTCAAGGATGAAGTGCAAGATACTTGAATATAGGCCTGACTTCGTCAGAATATTGCTAGAAGATACTGGTCCTGCCTTTGCAAATGCTTATAGGAGGGTTTTGCAGTCAGAAGTCCCGATCCTTGCGATAGATGAGGTTATATTCTTCTCAAACACCACGACGTTCTTCGACGAGTACGTAGCACACAGGCTGGCCCTAATTCCGCTCAGAACTCCAAAGAAGGCATATGACTTCGGAGAGGAATTCTCCGTGAGATTCAGACTCGATGTCACAGCCGAGGAGGAGCAGTTCATCGTTTACTCCGGGCATCTTGAGAGCTCAGACCCTGAGGTTTATCCAGTAAGCCCAAACATCCCGATATTGGTGATGAACAGGGGAGAGAAGCTCTCCTTGGAGGCAATAGCTAGAATGGGGAGGGGGAAGGAGCACGCAAAGTGGCAGCCAGTGGTAGCCTTGGGTTACAGCTACTATCCTATCTACGTCTTCAACCCTGAGAAGTGCAGGGAAGGTGAGAAGCTGGTCAAGAAGTTTGGAGCTCAAGTTGTAAAGGAGGATGGAATGCTAAGGGTTCTAGACGCCCCCCTTCACCCGGATCTTGAGGAAGCCCTGAGAAGGTGCTCCATAGAGCATGGAGAGTCCCATGTAAGGGTTGAATACGATGAGAGAAGGATCATAATAAAGTTCGAGTCCACTGGCGCTTTGGATTGTAAAGATATACTGCTTCTAGCAGCAGACGAGCTCATAAAGAAGTTTGAAGTTTTCGAGAAATCACTTAGGGAAGCCTCGGAGACCAAGCTTTAAGTTTATAATCTGGTTCCAATTAAACTATCAATTTGAGCGGGGGTAGCCAAGCCAGGTCCAAGGCGCCAGCCTGAGGCGCTGGTGGGCGTAGGCCCGCGTGGGTTCAAATCCCACCCCCCGCACCAAAATTTAATTTTAGGTCACGTATAATCGTCCTTTCTTTTCCAAGATGCGTTTTGTGGTTTGGGCTAACTTTTAAGTTCAAGAGCGTAGAAAAGATATTGTGGGTTTGTTATGGTTAGACGATCTAAGGCGGCTTTTATAGCACACGTTCCAGATGCGGATCCTGCTAAGTAT
>JAVCBX010000145.1:0-3777 GCA_037917635.1 Thermoproteota archaeon
TATTCCGGCTTTTGCTATCGAGACGGTGTTGTGAAGCACAGCACCGTTGGAGATAAAGTTGTGAGTGGGCTCCACTGTCACGTCGTAAACCCAAGGGGTTGCGTATTGGCCTTTGTTTGGTATTATTTCAACTCTTTCAACACGCATTGGAGCAATTTTCACCTTTTCTTGATTCTCGCTTTTCTTCGAACTTATGGGACCAAGAAGTTCTACCCTAAAGCGTGGCAAACCGCCATCAGCACTTATCCTACCCTCTAAAACCCTCCTAACTCCGAGGGTTAGGTCTCCCCCTTCAATCTCGATTGCTGGCTTCGTTATTATATCAAGCCCATCATATACGAAGACAGGGTGTTCTGGAGTTACAATTACCTCTCTTCCGTTGGAGAACTTAAGCCTCACGAAGTAGGAAGGAGCAACATGCCTACTTACTCTGTCTATCCACGCTTTTCTCACCTCCAAGGTTGGGAAATCAACCGTGAGCATCTCATAAGGGGCTTCTAGAGGCAATATCTGACAATTAACTCCATTTATCACCCTTTTTCTGTGCTTCTTCATCAACTCTTCAACAAATTCCCCTATCTTTCTCTTGCTTCCATCTGCGAACATGATCTCTGTGAAAGGATGATAAGATTGTTGCTCCATCGCCTCATGGATTGCTCTCCTGTCAGCCTCGTTCATCTTATCAAACTCGTCTATACAATTGTGAACTAACACCCCTTCCGCGACGAAGTTGTGAAGTTTTGGCACGAATAAGTCGTAAACATATCCGTCATAAGGAATTTCCTCTATGCGAACGATCTCATCCAAGAAAATGTCTCTGGATAGCCCATGCTTTTTGTTAAATCGTTTTAAAGTTCTAGATCTCTCCATGATCTCTGCCTCAAGGCCCTCTTCTTCAAGGGCCTTGTCTTGGATGCGAGCTTCTTCATCTGAATTAGGAAGCTTAAGTGATGCAACAAGCTTATCTCCAATCTTGAACTTCCTTGCTTCTTTCCATTCTAAGGAGTTTCCATTCAGCAGCCAATGATCGGGCGTTACCATAATTTTGTTACCAGATTTGAGTTCTATGTTCAAAAGAATTCCTTTCCAATGTTTCCTTCTCAAAACTGATGCCTTAGCCCTCCTTAACTTCATATCCTTCAGCGAAATCGAAAAAACATCCACATCTATGTCTTGGATCTCTACTACTTCCCCTTTAGTCCTTGCTTTGTAAGATTTTGAAGGATCAAACAAGTCCTCAATCCTCACGTATCTACCATTTATCAAAACTCTAGAATCTGGATGGAGGCACGCCACGCCTCCATCAGCTATCACCAAAGCCCCAGCTTCAAGGGTCCATCCTCCAGTTGCTGGTTCTCTTATGACTGCGGCAGTCAAACCAGCTGCGGTTGAGCCTTTTCCTGTAGTATAAAGCCCTCGAGGAGAGACTTCTGCTGCGTACTTCAAGAACTGGCTGTTGTGAACTATAAATCCGTTTGCAACGAAGTTGTTTGTCCCGGGAACCTCCACATCGTAAACCCACTCATCCTGTCCCTCAACCCTTCTTATCTCAACAACCCTCTCCCAACAAATCCTTGACTTAGAAATCGATTCTAGAAGTTCGATGTTTTGCCTTATCGAGGATATCTCAGCCTTTTTGAGTGCAGAAGACCTTCTCTTTAACTCTCCCTTTAGGGCCTTCAATAGAGCCTCGAGATGATCTCTAGGCATCTTGGAAAGCCCAAGCTCGTATCTCCTCAGCAAGTAGTGCTTTATACCCGTGGAAGAGGCAAGGGAGGATCTTGGCATCTTGAGGGCTTCTCTTATCTCCCTAACAAGTCTCCCAACGTGAGGAATCCCAAATGCATGAGCTGAGCTTCTATTTAGGAATTTAGATGCATCAAAACCTTCTAAAACTGGAAAATCTTCTCCAACAATCTGCTTGAGGAACTTTAACGTATCTCCCTTAATTATCAACTTACAAGTCCTGTTAACCCTCATCTCTGGGACTATACCAAGTCTAAGGAGAATCAGCCTGATTTGATGGGTTAAAGTCTTATTATAGGTGTAGAACCAGAGCTTCCTTTGTTTAGAGGAGAAGCTTGCAGATGAAGACATATATCCTCTTATGAAGGGAATCATCATCTCCCTGCTGGAGTACAGCAACCAGCTTGGAAGTTTCCTGGAGATCTTTTTCCCGTTCAAAGAGGGAATTAGGGAAATAAGTTCCTCAAAAACACCCTTCCTTATGAAAAATCCAAGCTTTTCGTTTTTATAAGAGCTCTCATAAGTTCTGAAGCCCCTTGCCTTCAAACACTCCTTTACTAACTTTGAAAATCTCTCAACGCACCTTTTCTCTCCCTCCACAGTTACTAGAACTGTTGATTTTCTTATCCTGAACTGACCCTTTCCTAGAAGGAAGCCAAGCACTTCCATGAGGTCTTCATCGAGTTTAAGTGAGCACTTAGGAAGATCACGCTTTTTAGATGGCTCAAAAGATCCTAGGGTGGCGACATAAGATCCCATCCTCAGCTCATCAGCTCTTACATATCTAAGCCTTCCATTCCTGTCCATTATCAGGAAGGGATGAGTTGGAGTTACCTTAATCGAAAGCCCCCCTTCTGTCTTTATCTCAAGGAGATGGCCTGTAGCCCTTCTCTTCGCTATTCCTGCACACCTCTTCTCCCTTACTTTCATTTCCTTCGTCATTGAGAGGACTTCAAAGCTGCACTCTGCTGCATAACCGTCCTCAAGCCTCCTATTTCCTTTCTTAAGAACCTCATCTGCTAACTCATCCATTCTTCTCAAGTTTCCGTCTGCAAAGATCAAAGCATCTCCAGATATACACTTAGCAACGCCCGGGTCCCCTACAAGGAGGAGATGAAGCTCCCCCCTTATCTTCGTTCCGTCAGGGAGGACTATGGGATTTCCTCCGAAAAGGGCAAGAGCTATTGCCTTCTTTATGTGTCTCCATCCGTAAATTGCTGGAGCTATGGAGTTCAGTATCTTTTCCTCCAATTCTGGATCCTTTGCAAGCTTTAAGATGATCTTCTCGTCCTCAGGCGATATGTCAACCCTTTCATATGTCCTAGATGGAATCTTGACGCTGTTTATGTCGAGATATCTCTTGTAGATCAAGACAGGTCTTCTGGCAACTTTTCTCGTTCCAGCAGCTGGCTGGAGCTTTATCACACCGGTTACAATTACCTGATCCCCCGGCTTTACCTTATCTACCAAATCGTCCCAGAGCTCTGCTTCTATGTGCTTTGGCATGGATCCAGGTGGAAGATCCTCTGGAAGCTCTTGGATCCTTATGTGCTGCCAATTTATGTATTCGCTGCTCTCCTCATCGAACAAAAGCTTACCACCGCAGCTCTGACAAACTTTTGGGGTTTCCTGCTCCCCTTTCAAAACATCAACTAAGTAAAGCTCGTTGCATCTCCTACACCTATATGCTGCCTTAGATATCCTCGCAAAGACCTCTGACACCCTTATAACTATCCCTTTTATCTGAACGAACCTGTTCAGGACCTTAGAGGGAAGCTCCCTTATGCTGCTAGTCTCAGGAAGGTTCTCAAATCTTGCGTGAAAGGCATATTTCACGAAGGCAGCTTCTGGCGAATCGAGGTCCCCAATCAGGGTGAGAACTATCTCCTTTATGGCTTGAGAAGCAGCCTCAATGTGCTTCTCAGGGTTAAACAGGAGATCTCTTGCAAGCTCCCTTGTAGGAGGATAGCCAAAGAGATCGTGATAGTCTATGACGAGTGAGCGCCCTCCAGAAGCTATCATCTCATCTAT
>JAVCBX010000187.1:0-3694 GCA_037917635.1 Thermoproteota archaeon
TTCTTTTGCTTCATACTCGAAAAGCCTCATGTTCTCACCAAACCTGCATGCTTCTCAATTCATCAGCCAATTCTCGTGCTGCTTTCTCCTAGTTCCCTTTTTATGCGCTCTCCCAGCATTAATCCCCTCTCCAACGCCCTCAGGTTTAGCTCCTCTGTTCCCTTGGGAACGCTGGCCTTGATCGACCTTTTAATCGAGTCCAGCCCGACTGCTTCAGTGAGAGCTATCAGCACTCCCATCATTATCATGTTCGCGGCTACTGGCAAACCAAGCTCCTTTGTAGCTATCTTAACTGCTGAAACCCTTACAACCCTTACGTCTTCTCTTCCAACTTCACCCACGAGGTCCTCATCGATTATCACGAGACCTCCTCTCTTCACCCTCCTAAGGTACTTATCTAAGGCTGGCTGAGAGGTTGCAATCAGAACGTCGGCCTCTATGACCAGCGGATAGTCTATTTCCTCCTTTGATATGACGACTTCAGACCTAGCGGCACCCCCTCTAGCCTCAGCTCCATAAGACCTAACCTGTGTTACCTTCTTTCCATCGTAGACAGCCGCCCTTCCCAACACTGTTCCAGCTAACAGAGTTCCTTGACCTCCAAATCCTCCTATAATGACTTCAAACCTCTCCATTTTCAATCCCTTACCTCTTTCAATAATCTCCTATACGCCTGGGCGAGTCCAATCCCTTCTCTGTCCACGAATTCGCCTACCACAATTTTGTTAACGAGCTCAGCCTTGCTCATTGATCTTGCCTTGCTTAAAGGTACTGAAATCTCCTTAAACCTCATGAGCAACTTTACTGGATCCCTCAAATTTACAAACCTGCCGTATCTAACGGGACACTGGGAAACCACCTCTATGAACGAGAAGCCGTTCTTCATAAGCCCCTTCTTAACCGAAGAAACAAGTGGTTCTACGTGAAAAGTAGTCCACCTTGCAACGTAGGATGCTCCAGCAGCTTCAACCAGTTTGCAAAGGTCAAAAGGACGCTCAATGTTGCCGTAAGGTGTTGTGATCGTCTTCATTCCCGTTGGGGTTGTTGGGGCAACCTGCCCTCCAGTCATCCCATAAACCATGTTGTTAACCAAGATTGTTAGGATCTCGATGTTCCTCCTAGCAGCATGTATCAAGTGATTTCCCCCTATTCCAGCTCCATCTCCATCTCCTGTGAATACGACTACCTTTAAATCTGGACTGCTAAGCTTTATCCCTGTAGCAAAGGCCAGAGGCCTACCATGAGTTGTATGAAGCACGTCTGCGTTGAAGAGAGGACTAGGAATCCAACCGCTACAACCTATTCCGGAGACGAAGACGATCTCATCTATGTCTAAGCCAAGCTCATCAATTGCCCTCAAAACGCACTGGGCTATGATGCCATTCCCGCATCCAGGACAATGGGGATGGGGCAAGGCCCCCTTCCTTATGTATTTCATCAGAGGGTGATGATACTCTTGGATCATTTGCACCACCCCTTCACCTTCTTAACTACGTAAGACGGCTCGTGTATTGTGCCCAGGATCTCTGGAGGGAGGAACTCAACCTTAGCTTCGCATTCAGCTGCCCTTTTCACCTCATTAACTAACTGACCCATGTTATTTTCCAAAACAACTATTAAATCAACTTTTTTAGCTATTTCTAGGATCTTCTCATCAGGAAAAGGCCATAGAGTCACCAATCTGAAGTATCCAGCCTTAATACCTTCTTTTCTAAGGGATCTAACTGAGCGAAGAGCAGATCTCGCTACGCTGCCATAAGCCAAGAGAGCTACGTTAGCATCTTCCATGTACTTGGCCTCAATCTTTGAAATCTTATCCCTATGCGCTCTTATCTTCGAACAGATCTTGTGAACCAGCTTGTTTAGGGCAATTGGATCCCCTACATGCCTGAAGCCTCTTTCATCGTGAGTCGAAGCTGTCACATGAACTTTATAACCAGTTCCGAAGGCTGGCATTGGAGCCACATTTTCGTCGAGGAAGAACTTGCTCTCATTGGGCCTTTCAGGCCTCTTTCTCTCAACGACTTTTATAGTAGAAGGGTCGGGAATTTCAACGCTCTCGGACATCCTCCCTATTAAAGCATCTGAAAGGATTACCACCGGAGTCCTATAGGTTTCTGCCAAGTTGAAGGCCTCTATCGTTAGATAAAACATCTCCGTGACGGAAGAAGGAGCAAGAACTATTATCTCGTACTCTCCATGGCTTCCTCTCCTTGCTTGGTATACATCTCCCTGCATGGGAAGGGTAGGAGTTCCTGTGCTTGGCCCGCACCTTTGGACGTCGACTATTACGCAAGGTGTCTCGGTCATGGCAGCGTATCCTATGTTTTCCTGCATTAAGCTGAATCCTGGTCCAGACGTGGCCGTCATCGCCTTTCTCCCTGTCCAAGAGCTCCCAATTACCGAGGCAATCGAGCTTATCTCGTCCTCCATTTGGATGTAAATCCCTCCGACTTTAGGAAGTAGGACGGCCATGTGCTCAGCTATCTCATTTGCTGGGGTTATTGGATAAAAGGAGAAAAATCTGCAACCCGCAACAATTGCTCCTAGAGCGCATGCCTCATTCCCAGACATGAAATAAACTCCTGGCTTTACTACCTCTTCAATCAACCCCCGCTTCACCCCCTCTGATCACGTATATGGCAAAATCTGGGCAGTAGTGTTGGCATAAGAGGCATCCTGTGCACTTTTCCTGCTTGGCTGGTACTGGGACGTAAAATCCCCTTTTGGAAAGTTTATCACTCTTCTCCAGAACTTTCATAGGACACATTGCTATGCAGATTCCGCATCCCTTACACAAATCCTCGCTTACCACAACCAAATTTTCGGTTCCTCCGTCCTCAGATGATGCCTTATTGGGCTTCATGATGTTACGCATGATCACCACCAATGAAACCTCCTAAAACGTAATAAACATGACTTTAAGGAGCCTCTGAGACCAAAGCCGAAATCACACAAGCTCAGCAACTTTTTATTGATTTCCTCAATGAAAAATGAGGGTATTGAGTTGGCTAGAATAAAGATAATAACAGAAGCTACAGGCGAAGTTCTTGTAGAGCTACTTGAAGATAGAAATCCTAAGACGGTAAAGGCCGTTTTAGAGGCTTTACCTATAGAGGCCAGGGCTTCAAGGTGGGGAGATGAGGTGTACTTCTCCACTCCGGTGAAAGTAGGTGCTGAAAACGCTCAGGAAGTAGTAGAAGAGGGAGATGTAGCATATTGGCCGCCAGGAAATGCAATATGCATCTTCTTCGGTCCAACCCCTGCTAGCAGAGACCCAACTGAGATAAGGCCAGCAAGCCCTGTTAACGTATTTGGAAGAGTAATTGGAGATCCAAAGTTGTTCAAAAAGGTTAAGAGCGGAGATAAGATTCGAATAGAGCCAGCTTAATTGTAATCTAAGAAGTTAAGACTAACTAGCTGAGAATGCCGTTCTCACATGTTACTATCGCTTGCGTTATGCATTCCCCTAAAACATCCAAAAGCCGCCAGTAAAAACAAAAAATTTAAGAAAAGTGTTTAATTTCGACCTGAACTTCATTAAAACTCTGTCATAAATAAATCCAGCGACCGCAAAACCTCCAATCATCAACAGTACAATGAGGAATGCGGAAATTAACTGGGGAATCGATAATATCAACATGATGTTGAGTGGAATGGAAAGAATTATGGCAGTATACATCCACAATAAGGT
>JAVCBX010000112.1:0-3694 GCA_037917635.1 Thermoproteota archaeon
GAGAGGATCTCCTCGTCGCTAAGCACCCCTTCTGGAGGATCTACAATTTTCTTCATCCTAAGTGGAACTCCATCCATCCTGTAGGCTGTTCCTTCCTTCTCTATTCCAACGAAGGAAGATGGTATGAAGACCTGGGCTGCAGCGGCCGTTACGTTGAACTTTGGATCTACAACGATTATAGGGATTCTTGCGAGGTTTTCAGCTGCCTTTCTCGGTAGATGTGCCAAGGGATCTGAGGCAACTATGAGGGCCGCGTCCACATCTCCATTTGCCAACAGCTCTGTTACAGTCCAGATTGCTGGATCGTGTCTCGGATACCTCCTCATGAAATCCACACCAAAGGCATAGCCCGTCATCCATAAGGAGACGTTGCAGGCCCCTGTAACGTTATAGTGGCCTCTCATTGGGCAAAGGACGAACTTGGTCCACTCATTTAATTCTTGAACTAGCCTTATGATGTTCTCCAACGTTTCGTCCTTTCCAGGACTCATTGTAGCTCCGACGCCGAAGAAAATTGCTCCAAACCTTGCGGTTCTCATCAGTTCAGCAAGCTCATATATTTTCTCAACAGAAACTCCTGCTATCTCCTTTGCTTCTATGTCGAGTTCATTTATAGCCATCCTTAGGGCTGAAACGAGCTCGTAATCCTCTCCCGGATTTACCCGAATGAAGAGATCTGCGGTTCTAGCAACAGGGGTCTCCCTCACATCCACAACAACAACCTTCCTCTGCTTCCTGCCTTGAACGAAAACCCCTTTCGCAAGGGCGCTATACCTAATCAAGTGTCTTAAATGAGAGCTAAGAGGATTGCTTCCCCAATAGATTATCAAGTCAGCCCTGTTTCTGATCTGACCTAGAGTTGCTCTAACGGTTCCAACCCCCTGAACTCCTAGAATGGTTGGACCGTGACAAACGGAGGTCGTGTTGTCTATTACTCCTCCAAGAAATTCAGCAAGTTCTATTCCAATGGAAATTGCTTGAATTGATGTTGAGCTCCACCCATAGAGCAGGGGATACTTAGAATTTGCCAGAATCTCGGCAGCTCTTTCTATTGCTTCCTCTAAACCTACCTTTTCGAACTCTCCGTTCCTCCTCACTAGAGGGTGCAGAGCTCTGTGCTTCCTATGACCTAGGAATTTAGCAGATCCAATAGCGCAGGCATTTTTAGCCTCTACTATCTCTCCTCCTCTAACCAAAACTCGAATGTCATCGCATAAGCAGCCACAAAAGGGACAAACAACGTCTTCGACTAGTTTCTCCCCCTTGTCCTCCGCTGGAACCTCTTCGCTCACAAAATTTGGGAAGACAAGGGTTTCTCCATAATATTTCCTCAAAAGCTCCTTTATTGGAGTGATTCCTTCATTGCTTGGTTTTATCTCAGCTTCTACTCCCTTAAAAGTTGGCATTCCAGATCCGTCGGTATCATGGTTAACGAGTAGGTTTACCCAAGGGCTGTATGGGGAGAAAGCAACCCCTTTTTGCCTTCCTTTCGCTCTAACTGCCTTTAATACCACCTCACCATAGGCTGTTTTTACCTGGACACAATTCCCCTCTGATATGCCCAAGGATCTCATGTCTTCTTCATCCAGCTCTATGACCGCAACCTTGTCGGTGTAACCCCTTCCTAACTTCCCAGCTTCTTTCTCCAAACCCTGATCGACGGCTCTTCCAGTAACGAGTCTAACCCTTATCGAGCCCAAGATCCTCACCCTTCCTTAGCTCTTTCTATTGCGTCGAACAGGTTCATCTTGAATGGTCCTAGCTTTCCTCCGTAATTTGCAGCGGTTATCTTCTTCACTCCCTTAACCTTTGAGGCGCTTAAGATCCCAGCTCCCATGGCTTTCTCCACAGCTTTGACATTCAGGCCATTAATCACTATCTCATAAACGCACTTAACGTTTGGTGGAACCAAAGTGTCTGGAACCTTATCCCTGAGAGTCGGGCAGAATAAGTGGTTAGTTGTCGCTATGAGCTTCGGATACTTAAGAGAGCCCACCTTTGAGCCGGATCTGACAATGCCTCCTGGGAAGGGGAGTATGACTCCTTCAACTTTCCTCATAGCTTCAACAGCTACTTTTGCGGCTTTAAGACCAGAATCAAGGCTATCTGCCAGTATTATGAGATTCCCACCTGCAACTCCCTTCTTGTAGCCTAGCGTATCCTCTAGGATGAAAGTTCCTTCCATAACCGGGATCTTCCAGACCTTCCTACCATCGAGCTTGTCTTCCTCTTGAAAGCCGTCTCCGAACTTGGCCAGGGCCGGACCGACTCTAAGCTTTCTCTTTGATTTTGGCAGGCCATCAAACACTGCAGTTGTCGCACACGTCAATACGCACTGGCCTATCCTTGCTATAACCTGAAACTTCAGCTCAGGGATCGATCTATGGTAAATCTGAATGAGAATTCCCGAACGTCCGTCAGGAGTCCTTTCCTTTGGAACAAGTCTCTCAATCCCCGCCTCAGCTGGTGACATTATTATCGATGAAGCAAAGCCCGTTGCGGTTCTTGCTGCAGTTAGACACCATTCTTCGTCCAAAGCGGTTATTAAAATTCGGGAGACATACATCGGAAATGCCTCAGCGAAGGTATCCTCGATCTCAACTTCACCTAGCTTCATTCCAACCAAACTTGTGGAAGAGTCAAAAAATTAAATTAACTTATTCTCCTCCTATGCAACGACGCTTTAGAAGAACTCATCGTTTTGACCTCATAATTACGTATTTCGCTATTTCCTTTGCTATGTTTACCTTTGTTGTGCTCTGAATCCCTTTCCATCCTGGCTGACTGTTCACCTCGCTTATTACTGGCCCTTGAGGTCCCTCCATGATATCCACCCCGGCGATCTCGCATCCTAGGACATCGACCGCCTTTAGTGCAAGCTCTTCTATCTCCTCGCTAGGTTTAAGAGGCCTTGGCCTCGCCCCTTGAGCTACATTTGTCTTCCAAGAGTTGGATTCACGATACATCGCCGCAACTATCTTGTTCCCTATGACGAAGGTTCTTATGTCCTTAGTTCCATGAGGAATGAACTCCTGCAAATATATGACGCTCCTTACAAGTCTTAATCCCATAAAAATAGTTCTAGCAGCATCTAAGTCCACTAACTTCGTTATTCCATGGCCCCTAGAGCCAAAAAGAGGCTTCAGAACTACCTCTGATCCCAGTTTTTCCATGCCCTTCAACGCTTTACCAGTGCTCTCTGTGACCACAGTCCTGGGAACCGGCAAGCCGTTTTCTTCCAACAGGACGAGAGCGTGGTACTTGTCAACGCACTTTTCTATGGCAGATGGATGATTTATGACGGGAAAACCTTCCCTAGCAAGCTTATGGAGCATGTCCATTCTGAATATGATCTCCTCCAAGGATCCCTTCCCTATAGGCCTGATAAGAAGGGCGTTCAGATCCCGAAGCACATCATAACCCTTCGCTATCACTTTAGGACCGAAGCCAATTAGAGCAACGAAGTCCCTAAACTTGAAGAAGAGGGGTTAAGTGTTCGTATCGTAAATCTCCATACGATAAAGCCGATAGATGTTGATGGGATAGTCAGTTGTGCTGTGGAGACGGGTTGTGTCGTTACTGCTGAGGAGCATCAGTTACACGGCGGTATGGGAAGTGCAGTCACAGAGGTGCTCGCTCAGAACCATCCCGTTCCCGTTGAGATGATAGGAATACGCGATAGATTCGGACAGAG